>JAFEBB010000121.1 GCA_018266075.1 Deltaproteobacteria bacterium
AGCCGGCTCGAACGCAAAGATCGGGGTGGTCGGAAAAACGGGGTCCACTTCAGTTGGCTGCATCGCGTTGATTACAGTTGCTCCTACATCCACCACGTCCTTCACGTAATTGGTGGATGTTGGAGGCGCTTCCAACGTCGACATCACGTGCGTGGACGCGCTGGTTTCGGGCGGCGATACTTTGGTCATGCAGCGAGCGCGTGAAGGCGAGCTCTTCGCGGACAGGTTCGTCCTCGATCGCCTCGCCGGCCGTGGCGGGATGGGCTCGGTCTACCGCGCGCGCGACAACCAGACCGGCGAGCCCGTGGCCGTGAAGTTCCTGCACGCGTCGGCGCAGGCCCACCGCGCCCGCTTCGTGCGCGAGGCCCAGCTCCTCGCCGAGCTGCAGCACCCGGGCATCGTTCGCTATGTGGCCGACGGCGAGGCGCCGGACGGCGAGCTCTGGCTGGCGATGGAGTGGCTCGAGGGCATCGACGTGGCCGAGCGGCTGCGCACCGAGGGCATGGCGCCCGCGGAGAGCTTGCAGATCGTGCGCGCGGTGGCCCAGGTGCTGGAGCTCGCGCACGGTCACGGCGTCGTTCACCGCGACATCAAGCCGTCGAACCTCTTCCTCGTCGGCAACGATCCGGCGCGCGTGAAGGTGCTCGACTTCGGCGTGGCGCGGCTGAGCAGCCACCCCGGCGCCGCGGGAACGCGCACCGGCGCCATGCTGGGCACGCCCGGCTACATGTCTCCCGAGCAGGCGCGCGGCCTGCGCGACGTGGATGCGCGCGCGGACATCTTCTCGCTCGGCTGCGTGCTGTTCGAGTGCCTGGTGGGCTGGGCGCCGTTCGCCGCGGAGCACGACGTGGCCGTGCTCGCGAAGATCCTCCTCGACGAGCCGCCGCGGCTGGGGGCGCACCGACCGGACCTCGGCGGGCCGCTGGAGGAGCTCGTCGCGGCCATGCTCAGCAAGAGCCCCGAGGTGCGCCCGGCGAGCGCCAGGGAGCTCGTCGCGCGCATCGACGCGCTCGGTCCGCTGCGGCCGCGCACCGTCGTCGTGGGCTCGTCGCGGCCTGCCGACGCGCTCACCGGCGGCGAGCGGCGGCTGTTCTCGGTGGTGCTCGCGGGCCAGGCCGAGGAGGTGACCGCGGAGGTCGCCACGCTCGTGCCCACCATGGCGCAGCGGACCGAAGCGGAGACGGGCATCGACTCCACCCTCGTGCGCGCGGAGCAGGGCGCGGTGATCCAGGGGCTGCGCCAGGCCGTCGAACAGCTCGGCGGCGCGCTCGAGCCGCTGGGCTCGGGCACCTATTTGGTGAGCCTCTCCGGCGAGGGCGTCGCCACGGACCAGGCGGCGCGCGCGGTGCGCTGTGCGCTGGCGCTGCGCGAGAAGCTGCCGGACACCGCCATCGCCGTGGCCACCGGTCGCGGTGAGGCTGCGGGGCGCTTCCCGGTGGGCGAGGTGATCGATCGTGCGGCGTCGCTGCTTCGCGATGCGCCACCTCCTGCCGTCGTCACGCGCGGTCGGCCGCGTCCGGTGCACCTCGATGCGCTCACCTCGGGGCTGCTCGGGCCGGAGTTCGAGTGGCAGTCGTCGAACGAGGGCGGGTGGCTGCTCAGCGCCTCCGCGCGCGGGACCGCGGCGCGCACGCTCCTCGGCCGGGTCACGCCGTGCGTGGGCCGCGATCGCGAGGTGAGCCGGCTGCTGGGGACGGTCGAAGAGAGCGTCGAGGAGCGCGTCGCACGCGCGATGCTCGTCACTGCGGCGCCGGGCATGGGCAAGTCGCGCTTGCGCGATGAGCTCTTGCGGCAGCTGCACGAGCGGCTCCCCGAGGTGCAGGTCTTCTCCGCGCGCGCAGATCCCACGCGAGCGGGCTCGCCGTTCCACCTGCTCGGACAGATCATTCGCCAGGCCGCGTTCATCTCTGCCGACGATCCCGTCGACGTGCGGCGACAGAAGCTGCGCGAACGTGTGGCGTGTCGGGTGGAACAGGGTGATCGCGAGCGCGTCACCGTTTTCCTCGGCGAGCTGGGTGGCATTCCGTTCGAAGAGGGGCTCGACCTGCAGCTGCGCGCTGCCCGCCGCGACGCGCAGCTCATGGCCGACCAGACGCGGCGCGCCTTTGAAGATTGGCTCGCCGTGGAGCTCGCCGCGCAGCCCATGCTGCTCGTGCTCGACGATCTGCACTGGGGCGATCTGCCCACGGTGAAGCTGCTCGACGCCGCGCTGCGAAATCTCGAGGAGGCGCCGCTCACGGTGCTCGCGCTCGGCCGGCCGAGCGTGCACGACGTCTTTCCGAAGCTCTGGAGCGAGCGCGGCCTCGACGAGCTGAAGCTGCGCGAGCTGCCCAAGCGCGCCGCGGAGCAGCTCGTGCGCGCCACGCTCGGCGATGGGGTGAACGACGCGGAGGTGACGCGGCTGGTGTCACAGGCCGAGGGCAACGCGTTCTTCCTCGAGGAGCTCATCCGCGCCGCGGCTGCGGGCAAGCGCGAGGGCCTGCCAGAGACCGTGCTGGCCATGGTTCAGGCGCGACTCGAGGCGCTCGATCCCTTGAGCCGGCGCATCCTGCGCGCGGCGAGCGTGTTCGGTCGGCTGTTCTGGGAGAGCGGCGTGGTGGCGCTGTGCGGCGGCCGCGGCGAGACGCTCGACATCGCCCACGGCCTCCAGGAGTTGGTCTCGCGCGAGATCCTCGAGCGCGTGGGCGCGGTGCGCTTCGCAGGCGAGGAGGCCTACAGCTTTCGCCACGCGCTCTTGCACGAGGCCGCGCAGGCCATGCTCACCGACGCCGACCTCAAGCTCGGCCACCGGCTCGCGGCGCAGTGGTTGGTGGCGCGCAACGAGCCCGACCCGCTCGTGCTCGGCGAGCACTGGCGCAAGGCCGGCGAGACCGCGGAGGCGATGGGGCACTTTGCGCGCGCGGCCGAGGACGCGCTCAAGGCCAACGACCTGCTCGCGGCCATCCAGCGCGCGGAGACGGCCGTCACCTGCGGCGCGAGCGGCGAGGCGCTCGGGCGGTTGCGACTCCTGCAGGCGGAGGCGCACCAGTGGCGCGGCGAGCAGCAGCAAGCGCTGGAGCGCGCCGACGAGGCGCTCGCGCTCTTGCCGCGCGGAAGTGAGGCCTGGTGCCGCGCGGCGCTGGAGTCGGCGACGGGCTGGAGCCGCTTCGGCGAGAAGGCGCGCGTGGCCGAGCTGGGGGCGCAGCTCGAAGCGATGAGCAAAGAGCCGCCCGACGCGTTTGCGTTCGTGCTGTGCGCCGCCAAGCTCGCCTGGCCGATGGTCATCACCGGCTCGAGCGCGCCGGCGCACGCGCTGCTCGAGACGGCTGAGCGCATCGCCGAAGGGATGAGCCGCGCGGATCCGCGCCTCGCGGCGGCACTGCACTACGCGGGCGCCACCACGTCGATGCTCGCGGGCCAGGTGGAGGACTGGATCTGGCACGAGTCGGGATCGGTGAACGCGTACCTGGCGTTCGGCGACGTGCGGCACGCGTGCGAGTCGCGCACCAGCCTGGGCTACGCGCTGATGAGCGTGGGCGACTTTGCGCAGGCGTCGCTGGTGCTGCGCGAGGCGCTGGGCGAGGCCGAGCGCCTGGGCCTGCCCACGCCGCGCGCGACCGCGCTCCAGAACCTGGGCTACGCGCTCGGCGAGCTCGGCCAGCTCGACGAGGCCCGGAAGCTGATGCTCGAGAGCATGGCCGAGTTCGAGCGGCTCGCGAACCACCGGATGATCGCCGGCACGAACTCCTATTTGGCGCGCATCGATCTGCGGCGTGGCGAGCTGGAGACGGCCGACCGCGAGGCCTCCTTCGCGGTGGATCACATGCGCGAGCGGCCTTCGCTGCTGTGTGCGGCGCTCGCGGTGCGCGCAGAGATCCGGCTCGCGCAGGGCAAAGTGGCCGAGGCGCGCGCCGACGCGAAAGAGGCGATGGACGTCTTTGCGCGCACCGGCGAGGTGGAGGAGCAGGAGGCGCTCTTGCGGCTCGTCGACGCAGAGACGCTCTGGCGCACGAACCAACGCGAGGCTGCGAAGGCCGCGCTGCGCGAGGCCGTGGCCAAGCTCGACGAGCGCGCGGCGCGCATCGAGGACTCGGGGCGTCGCCAGTCGTTCGAGGCCATCTCCGAGCACACGCGCACGCGCGCGCTGGCGAGGGCTTGGGGCCTCTGATCAGGCGCAGAACGGCACGGGGACATCGAGCACCACGCGCCCGCCGATGACCACCTTCTCCGCGTGCGACGTCACCGCGTGGTACGGCAAGTGCTCCACCGTACGGCACGCGTGGACGACGAGGTCCGCGCGCTTGCCCACTTCGAGCCGTCCGCGATCGGGAAGCTGCAACGCGTGCGCGCTGCCAGCCGTCGCGGCGTAGAGCGCCTCGGCCGGCGAGAGCCCGCAGTGCATGCACGCCAGCGCGAGCGTGAGCGCCATGCTTTCGCTCATCGCCGAGCCGGGATTGACGTTGGTGCCGAGCGCCACGTTCACGCTGGCGTCGAGCAGCGCGCGACCGTTCGCGTACGGCGGCTGGCGCAGAAACCACGTCGAGGTGGGCACCAACACGGCGCTCACGTTCCGCTTCGCCAGCGCGGCGATCCCTTCAGGCGAGATGTGCTCGAGGTGATCGGCCGTGGCGGCGCCGAGCTCCGCGGCCAGCTCCGCACCTCCGCCCGCGGTGAGCTGGTCCACGTGCAGGCGCGGGACGAGGCCTCGGGCTTGAGCAGCGCCGAGGATGCGGCGCGCCTCGTCGGCGGTGAACGCGCTCTGCTCCACGAACGCGTCGCAGAAGCGCGCCAGCTTGGCGTCCGCGACCGCGGGGATGATCTCGTCGATGCACGCGCGCACGTAGAGCTCGCGCTGCGCCTTGAGCTCCGGCGGAATGGCATGCGCGGCGAGCAGCGTGGGCACGAGCTGGATGGGCCCTTCGGCATCGAGCCGACGCACAGCGCGAAGCATCTTCAGCTCGTGCTCCAGCGCGAGCCCGTAGCCGCTCTTCACCTCGGCGGTGGTCACGCCTTGCGCGAGCAGCCGCTGCAGCCGCGGGCGCGCGAGGAGCACCAGGGCGTCTTCGCTGGCCGCGCGCGTCGCCGCGACCGTCGATGCAATCCCGCCGCCCGCGTTCGCGATCTCGAGATAGGTCGCGCCACGGTTGCGCATGGCGAACTCATTGGCGCGCTCGCCGGCGAAGACCAGGTGGGTGTGCGCGTCGACGAAGCCCGGCGTCACCAGCCGCTCGCGTGCATCGATCGCCGCCGCACCCGAGGGGGCGCGCGGCGCGTCCTTCGCGGGCCCGGCGTACGTGATGCGCCCCTGCTGCACGTGCACGGCAGCGTCGCGGACGAGGCCGAGCTTGGCCTCCGCGTCGCCGGAGCCTGCGCAGGTGGCCAAGAGGCCAATCGGTTGCACCGCGAGGTCGCTCATCGCGCGAACGATACACGTTCAGCGCTTGGGCGGCTCCACGTCGAGCGGACGGACGAGCGGCGAGCCCGTGTCGTCGATGAGCTCTTCGGCATCCGCATCGGCGAGCGCACCCTCGGCGTCGCCAACCGGATACGGGTTCGGTCCGCCGCTGATGGTCTTGGCCTGATCGGCAGGCGAGGGGAGATCGTTCGGCTCCATGGGGCGCTCCCTCACCGCTTCCGAGGACTGTCGGTGTCCTCATAGGTGAGGTTCCGCTTGTCGTGCATCTTCGCGGGCCAGCC
This sequence comes from Deltaproteobacteria bacterium, assembly GCA_018266075.1. Lineage (GTDB taxonomy): Bacteria > Myxococcota > Myxococcia > Myxococcales > SZAS-1 > SZAS-1. Next base: position 5,677 of record JAFEBB010000121.1, read on the forward strand.
CACGTCGAGCTCCTCTGCGCGCGGGTCGTTGAGGTCGAGCTCGAGCTTGCGCTCGTGGGTTTGCCCGAGCTCCTTCTCCTGGGTGTCGACTTGAGGCTTGTCGCTGTCGGGCTTCGCGGGGTTCATCGGCGTCCTCCAACGAGGACGCTCTGAACGACCGGGCCGCGGAGCAACTCAGCCGCCCACGTGCTCCGCCTCGACCTTCAAGCTGTCGCCCGCATGCACGACCACGTCACCGACATGCAGCTTGCGGCCAGGCCGCTCCTCGGGCTGGCCGTTCACGGTGATGCCGCCCTCGCGGATGAGGGCCTTGGCCGCGCCGCCGTGGTGCGCGCGACCGAGCAGCTTCAGGAACTGCGCGAGCGTGATGAAGGGCTGGCCGGAGCCGTCGAGCTTGTTCATGCGGTGAGGCCCGGGATCTTCACGCCGCGCTGCTTGGCCACGCTCTTGGCCTCCTCGTAGCCCGCGTCGGCGTGGCGGAGCACGCCCATGCCGGGGTCGCTGGTGAGCACGCGCTCGATGCGCTTGGCCGCCGCCTCGGTGCCGTCGGCGACGATCACCTGACCCGCGTGCTGGCTGTAGCCAATGCCCACGCCGCCGCCGTGGTGCAGGCTCACCCACGAGGCGCCGTTCACGGCGTTGACCAAAGCGTTGAGGAGCGGCCAGTCGGCCACGGCGTCGGTGCCGTCCTTCATGGCCTCCGTCTCGCGGTTGGGGCTGGCCACGCTGCCGCAGTCGAGGTGATCGCGGCCGATGACGATGGGCGCCTTCACCTCGCCGCGCTTAACCAAATCGTTGAACATCAAGCCGGCCTTGTGGCGCTCGCCGTAGCCCAGCCAGCAGATGCGCGCGGGCAGGCCCTGGAAGGCGATGCGCTCCTGGGCGAGCTGCAGCCAGCGAAGGAGCGACTTCTTCTCCGGGAAGAGCTCGGCGATGGCGCGGTCGGTCCGGGCGATGTCGGCGGGATCGCCGGAGAGCGCCACCCAGCGGAACGGGCCCATGCCCTCGCAGAACAGCGGGCGGATGTACGCGGGCACGAAGCCGGGGAAGTCGAACGCGTTCTCCACGCCGGCCATCTTGGCCTGCGCGCGGATGTTGTTGCCGTAGTCGAAGACGTGGCTGCCCATCTTCGTCATCGCCAGCATCGCGCGGACCTGCACGGCCATGCTCTCTCGCGCGCGGCTGATGTAGCCCTGGGGATCGCGCGTGCGCAGCTCGGCGGCGGCCTTTGGCGAGAGGTCGGTGGGGATGTAGCCGTTGAGCGGATCGTGGGCGCTCGTCTGATCGGTTACGAGATCGGGCGCGATGCCGCGGTGGACCAGCTCGCTGAACACGTGCGCGGCGTTGCCGATGACGGCCACGCTGAGCGGCTTCTTGGCCTTCCTGGCGTCGCCGCAGAGCTCGAGGGCCTCGTCGAGGTCCTTGGCGATGACGTCGAGGTAGCGCGTCTCCACGCGGCGCTTGGCGCGGGTCTCGTCGATCTCCACGCCGAGGAAGACCGCGTTGTTCATGGTCGCGGCGAGCGGCTGCGCGCCACCCATGCCGCCGAGCCCGCCGCTGAGCACGAGCCGGCCCGCGAGATCGTCGCTGCCGAAGTGGGTGCGGCCGGCCTGAGCGAACGTCTCGTAGGTGCCCTGAACGATGCCCTGCGTGCCGATGTAGATCCACGAGCCCGCGGTCATCTGGCCGTACATCATCAGGCCCTTCTTCTCGAGCTCCCAGAAGTGCTCCCACGTGGCCCACTTGCCCACGAGGTTGGAGTTGGCGAGGAGCACGCGCGGCGCGTCGACGTGCGTCTTCAAGATGCCCACCGGCTTGCCGCTCTGGACGAGCAGCGTCTCGTCGTCGTTCAGGTTGCGCAGCGACTCGACGATGCGGTCGAAGCTGGGCCAGTCGCGCGCGGCTTTTCCGGTGCCGCCGTAGACGACCAAATCGTCGGGGCGCTCGGCGACGTCGGGGTCGAGGTTGTTCATGAGCATGCGCAGCGCGGCTTCCTGCACCCAGCCCTTGCAGCTCTTCTCGGTGCCGCGCGGCGCGCGGATGATGCGGGGCATGCTGGACCTCGAGCGAAGTTCGGGCGTGTTCTAGCGCGCTATGCGGCATCTCCCAATAGCTTCGCCGCGCGAAACCCCATCCCGCGTCTCGCGCGGGGACGGGAAGTCCAGTGGGTCATGGCGGGATGATGTCGACCTCGACGCCCAGCCCCGCCGTGAACACGAACAGCCGTTGCCCCAGCGCCGACGTGCTCATCGCGTGCCCCACGAGCTCGATCGCCACGCTGTCGAAGAGGCGCATGTCCATGCCACCGCCGAGGCCGTAGGTCAGGTCCCACTCGCGTGGGCCCGCCCCCGGCGCGAGGATCTCGTCGGAGTTGAGGATGGAGAAACCGACGACCGCTTCCGCAAACGGCTCGGGCGTGCGGTGGAAGAACGTGTAGCGCACCTCGGCGGCCACCAGCTGCCAGGGCGTGGCGCCCTCGTGCGGATGCAACCCGAGGTTCTCGTAGGTCAGCGTGCTGGTCACGCCCGAGGCGAAGCGCGAGCCCAGGCGGAGCGCGAACTGCGGATCGCCGCGCGTGGGATACGCATCGAAAGCAGGCAGCAGCGACGCACCGGCGCTCGCCCCGAGGACGATCGCGCGCGTGGTCGCCGGCGGATCAGGCTCATCGGCGAACGCGACGCGCCCGGAGAAGATCAGCGCAAGGGCGAGGACTGCGCGCGTCATGCGCCGATCATGCGCGGCCACCCGCGCAACCGGCAACGGAATCGCGCGCGCTATGCTCAGTCCCTGCAATGCGGGTTGGGCGGTGGGGGTGAAGGGCCGCTCAGCCATGGAGTTGGCATGGTCTGGATCCGACTCGTCGTGGCTGCCCTCTGTGTGGCGGCCTTCCAGCTGGGTTGCTCGTCCGAGTGTGGCGGCAACGCGAGCTGCGTGCACAAGCCGACGAGCGCCTCGACAGGCACGAGCGCCGCCGGCGGCACCTTCGGCTCGAACGGCACGAGCACTTCCAGCAGCACGGGAAGCGCCAGCAGCACCAGCTCGACATCCAGCGCGTCGGGCACCAGCGGCACCACGGGCAGCGGCGGCGCCATCGAGTTCGCGCCCTACTTTGAAACCTGGGCCTGGGGCGACAGCAGCTATCCGTTCACGGGCCTCGTGGATCTCAAGAACAAGTCAGGCGTGAACGGCGCCACCATCGCGTTCGTCCTTTCGAATGGCGGCTGCGATACGACCCAGGATGTCGAGCAGAACCAGGCCGACGTCGACGCCTTCGTGGCCAGCGGCGGATTGCTGAAGGCGTCGTTCGGCGGCGCGGACGGCACCTATGTGGACGCCGCGTGCAACACCGCGAGCGACTTCGCGAGCGCCGTGAGCGCGTTCGTCACCGCCACGGGCATGACCGATTTGGACTTCGACGTCGAGCAAGCTCCGGTCATGACTACCTCCGCAAATCAGAAGCGCGGACAGGGCCTCGCGACGGTGCAAGCGCAGTTGGGAATCAAGGTCAGCTTCACGCTTCCCGTGGACACGACCGGGCTCGAGGCGAATGGACTTGATGTGGTGGTCCAGGCCGTCAACGCGGGCGTCACCATCTCGCATGTGAACTTGATGGTGATGGATTACGGGCCAAGTCAGACCGGCTCGATGGGCACGTATGCCACGCAGGCGCTGACGGCGACGCAAGCGCAGCTCAAGGCCAACATCCCCGGGCTCAGCGATGGGGCCGCGTGGGCGATGCTCGGCGCCACGCCGATGATTGGCCAGAACGACACGACCGGAGAGATCTTCACGCTCACGGACGCGCAGACGCTCCTCGATTTCGCTCAACAGAATCAAATTGGGCTGTTGTCGTTCTGGTCGATTCAGCGCGATCGGCCGGGCACGGACTACAACGACAGCTCGACGGTCAATACGGCGGACTATCAGTTCGCGGATGTCTTCAAGGTTGTGCAGTAGGTCCGTATGCGATTGGCGTTCACAATTGGGATGTTGATTGTGGTTGCGGGCTGTAAGCGCTCGGAGACCTCGCGCCACGCGTTCGCAGAGCACACGGCCAATGCCGTGGGCGGTGCCGGCGGTGGCGGCGCCTACGGCAACGGCGTGGGCGGCCTCGGCGGCAAGAAGGACGTCGACATCGGCATCAGCAACGACAACGCCGTGGTCATGG
>JAFEBB010000122.1 GCA_018266075.1 Deltaproteobacteria bacterium
GCGCCCAGGCGATGTTGTTGGCCTCGTCGAAGCGGGCCTTGATCTCCACGAGCACCGTGACCTGCTTGCCGTTGTCGGCTGCTCGCGAGAGCGCGCGCACGAAGGGCGAGTCCAGGCCGGTGCGATAGAGCGTCTGCTTGATGGCGAGGACCGCGGGATCGTCGGCGGCCTCTTCGATAAAGCGCACCACGGGCTCGAAGCTCTCGAACGGGTGGTGCAGGAGCACGTCCTGGCGGCCCACCACGTCCACCACCGGCGACGTGCCGCGAAAGATGGCCGGCACCGCCGGGGCCAGGGGCTCCACGCGCAGCTCGGGTCGCACCTCGCCGTCGCCGAGCGCGTTCAGGTCGGGCAGGTTCAGCGGCGCGCGCAGCCGGTACACGTCGCGCTCGCCGAGCTTGAGCGCGCTGCGCAGCAGGTGCTCGAGCTGCGGCGTGGCGCGGACGGGGAGCTCGAGCCGCACCGCGGCGCCCCAGTCGCGGCGCCGGAGCTCTTGCTGCACCGTCGAGAGCAGGTCCTGGCTCTCTTCTTCGTCGAGCACCAGGTCGAGGTTTCGCGTCACCCGGAACGGCGCGGTCGCGAGCACGGTGTAGCCCGGGAAGAGCTCCCCCGCGTAGAGCGCGATCACCTCGTCGAGCAGCGCGAAGGCATGGCCCTTGTCGGCGGGGAGCTTCACCAGCCGGGGCAGCACGCTCGGCACCTGGACCACGGCGAGGTGGTGCATGCCCGCCACCTTCCGCGCGCGCTTGGTCTCGGTCACGAGCAGCACGGCCACGTTCAGCGAGCGGCTGCGCAGGTGCGGAAACGGATGGCCCGGATCGACCGCGAGCGGCGTGAGCGCGGGAAACACGCCCTGTCGAAAGTGGGCGCGCGCGGCGGTGCGCTGCTCCGTCGAGAGCTCGGCGCCCGTCAGCACGGCGAGCCCGCGCTCGGTGAGCTTGGGCCGCAGGTCGTCGAGCCAGATCGCGTCCTGCTGGGCCACCAGCGCGTGGCTCATCTCCGCGATTCGCTCGAGCGCCTCGGCCGGCGAGAGCCCATCTGCGCCAGGCTCGCCCACGCGCCCGGAGAGCTGCTGCTGCAGCCCGGCCACGCGGATCATGAAGAACTCGTCGAGGTTCGACGACGAGATGCCGAGAAACTTGAGTCGCTCCAGGAGTGGCAGCGAAGCATCGCCCGCTTCGTCGAGCACGCGGCGGTCGAAGCCCAGCCAGGAGAGCTCGCGGTTGATGTACAGCCGAGGCTCGGCGAGCTCGCCGTCCGGTTCGGCAACCGACGGCGCAGGTGTCAGCGTGACGATGCCCGCGTGCGTGCGCTCGATCGTCCCGGTGGGCTCCATTCCCGAAAGGTGGGCCCACGCCGCGGTCCCGCCAAGGGGTGTTATGAAACCGAACTGTTAGCCTTCCAAACCCAGGGCGCGCGCCAGGCGCCCGCGCAGGAACTGGGCCTCCGCGGGATCCGAGAAGCCCTCGGCGAGGACCGCACGTCCGCGACGCAGGTGCGCCACCACCCGGTAGGTGGGCTCGGCGCCGGGCTTGCGGACGACCTCTTCGGCGTCGATCCCGGTCACGTCATCTGCCAGCAGCTCCACCGTCCGCACCAGCGGCCTTCGAACTCGCAGCGTGTCGTCGTCGGCCTGGAAGTCGGCGCCCCAGCGGCCGCCGACGTGCAGCAGCAGCTTGGGGACGTCGTGCTCCAGTGCGATGCTCGCGGGGCAGGTGACCTCGCGCGGCTCGAGCACGCGCGCGCCCACGCGCAAGGGCTCGCTCGCGGTGATCTGCAGCACCTCGCGCAGGGCCGTGGCCAGGCGCGCGGCGTCGTCGGGATCGGTGAGGTCGCCGGCGAGCTGAACCTCGGTGCCGTCGTGGAGCTGCGCGAGCAGCCCGTGGCCGAGCGGCGTCTCGAAGGCGCGCAGGCGGGCCAGCTTGCGCGAGGCGAAGCTCATGACCGGCCGCCACACGCCTGAGCCCGGCGCGCCGCGCCAGCGCCCGAGCTGCAGGCCCGCGGGGTTGGCGCGCAACGCGTGGCGGAAGCTCAGCGGCACCAGCGACGAGGCGAGCAGCAGGCCCGCGAGCCCGAACGCCACCACCCCTGCCAGCACCACCTTGGCCAGCTCGACGGTGGGAGCCCCGATCACGTCGTGGAGCGTGAGCGCGATCAGCAGGGGCGGCGTGAGCGTGAACAGCACCACCGCGCCCACGCCGTCGCGGATGGCCCAGCGCTGCGGCGGTACGCGATCGAACTCCACGTAGTCCGGACCCGCGCGAAACAGCGCTCGACCGAAGCGATCGCCGGCGCTCACGTGCCCGCTGCGGGCCAGGCAGGGCGCACACCGCGCGCCGCGAATGGCGATTGCGGGCTCGAACGCCACATGGCAGCTGGGACACACCTGGGACACGGTGCCTGATCGTAAGCCTTCGCGACCTCCGTGACAGCCGGGTGACGCCCATCGCCGCCTTTTGAATTGCCAGGGCCGGTTTGCTAGATAGCCCCCCACCTTGGCCACCTTTCCCTCCGCCCGTCCCCGCCGGCTCCGCCGCACCGAGGCGCTCCGCGGCATGGTCCGCGAGACCGCGCTCGCTCCCACCGACTTCATCTACCCGCTCTTCGTGTGCGAGGGGACGAACGTCCGCACGCCGATCTCGAGCATGCCGGGCGTGTTCAACCTCTCCATCGACAACCTGGTCGAAGAGTGCGGCCAGGTGCTCGCGCTCGGCGTGCCCTCGGTGATCCTCTTCGGCATTCCGGGAGCGAAGGACGCACGGGGCTCCGACGCGTACGCGGCGCAGGGCATCGTCCAGCGCGCCATCCGCGCGGTGAAGAAGGCCCACCCCAGCCTGGTGGTGATGGCCGACGTCTGCCTCTGCGAGTACACCGACCACGGCCACTGCGGCCTGCTCGACGACCACGGCCACGTGCAGAACGACGCCTCGCTGCCGCTGCTGGCCCAGCTGGCCACCACCTGCGCCGAGGCGGGGGCCGACGTCATCGCCCCGAGCGACATGATGGACGGCCGCGTGGGCGCCATCCGCTCCGCGCTCGATGAGAAGGGCTTCCTCGACACGCCCATCCTCAGCTACGCGGCCAAGTACGCCAGCGCGTTCTACGGTCCGTTCCGCGAGGCGGCCCAGAGCGCGCCCAGGTCCGGCGACCGCAAGGGCTACCAGATGGACCCGGGCAACGTGCGCGAAGCTCTCAAAGAGGTGGAGCAGGACCTCGCCGAGGGCGCAGATCTGGTGATGGTGAAGCCCGCGCTCGCGTACCTCGACGTCATCCGCGCGGTGAAGGAGCGGACGAACGTGCCGGTGGCCGCATACAACGTCTCGGGCGAGTACAGCATGCTCAAGGCGGCGGCGCAGAACGGCTGGATCGACCACGACCGCGCGATGATGGAGATGCTCACCAGCATCAAGCGCGCGGGCGCGGACCTCATCCTCACCTACTTCGCCAAGGACGCGGCGAAGCTGCTCGGCTAGCCCACGCGCGAGGGGATGACCATGCTCGAGTACAAGGTGGTGGAGTCCTCGACGGTGACCGACGAGGAGCTCACGCGCGTCATCAACGAGTTCGTGGGGCAGGGCTGGGCCTACGACGGCATCCAGTTTGCGATGCGCGAGAGCAGCAAGCGCCCGGCCATGGCCTTCGTGATGTTCACGCGCGGGGGCACGGAGGCGGGCGACTCGAAGGTCGTCTCCATCCACCGCCGGCCTCGCAAGAAGGACCGCGCTTGAAGTCCGAGCCCGACCCCGGCGCGCGCCCCCCCGCGGCCCTTCAGCCGCTCCGGCTCAGCCCGGCCTCCGAGCCCTCGCCCAGTGGGCCAGCGCCCGGACAGGAAGGCTCGCCGTACCCCAAGTGCGAGCTGTTGCCGCGTCTCCTGGCGCGCACACTGGATCTCCTCGTGCTCACGGCCCTCACGGCGCTCGTGCACCGCGCGGGCGCGGCGGCGGGCGCGGTCTATCTGCTGCTCGCCGACGGCCTGTTCCGCGGCCAGAGCTTGGGCAAGCGCTTGCTGGGCATCAAGGTCATCCACGTGCCCACGCGCAAGGGCGCCGGCGCCCGCGCGAGCGCGGTCCGCAACTTCCCCATGGCCGTGCTCGGGCTGCTGGCGATGGGCCCCGCGAGCCACTGGGCGCTCCTGGCCGCGGCGTCGCTGGCGGTGCTCGGCTACGAGGCCGTGCGAAGCGTGCTCGACCCCCTCGGCCTTCGCATCGGCGACGCGCTCGCGCATACCCAGGTCGTCGACGCCAAGGTCGTGGCCGGCTCGCCCGCGCTGGCCGGCGCCGGTGTCGGGGCGCCGCCGCCCGGGATGGAGCGGATGCCCCGGCGCGTTTCACGTCGAGCCGCGGCTCGCAAGCTTCTCGTTGCTTAGAAACAGGAAAGACCATGCGCATCGCGCTCACCCACAACTTGCGACTTTCGGACTCCGAAGAGGAGGCCGAGTTCGACACGCCCGAGACGGTGAACGCGCTCGCCAACGCGCTGGAGCGCCTGGGGCACCGGGTGGAGCGCGTGGAGGTCAGCGGGCCCGCGTCGCGGACGGTGAGCCGGCTCGAGGCCTACAACCCGGACCTGGTGTTCAATACCGCCGAGGGTCGCCGCGGCCGCTTCCGCGAGGCGTTCTACCCCGCGCTCTTCGACGAGCTGGGTGTGCCCTACACCGGCTCGGATCCGTACGCGCTCGCCGTGACGCTGGACAAGCAGCTCACCAAGCTCATCCTCGCGCAGCACGGCATCGAGACCCCGAAGTGGCAGTTCGTGGAGGACGTCACCCAGCTCAAGCTGGTGGGCTTCCGCTTCCCGCTCATCGTGAAGCCGAACTTCGAGGGCAGCTCCAAGGGCATCACCCAGGACTCCGTCATCGAGGACCCCGCCCAGATCAAAGACCAGGTGGCCAAGGCGCTCTCCAAGTACCCCGCCGGTGTGCTCGTGGAGGAGTACATCATCGGGCGCGACCTGACCGTGCCCTTCCTCGAGGCGGTGCAGAACGGCATGGGCGGCGTGCTGCAGCCCGTCGAATACGTGATCGACGAGCAGCTCGCCGGCAATCGCAAGTACGCCATCTACGACTATGACCTGAAGACCAAGATCGACAAGGCCGTGAGCGTGCGCTGCCCCGCGTCGCTGCCGCCGGAGATCATCGAGAAGGCGCAGAAGGCCGCGCGGGTGATCTTCGAGACCCTGCAGTGCCGCGACCTGGGGCGCATCGACTTCCGCATCACGCCCGAAGGCCAGGTCTACTTCCTGGAGATCAACGCGCTCCCCTCGCTGGAGCCCGGCGCCGGCATCTACGCCGCCGCGGCGCTCGAGGGACTGCACTTCGACGCCGTGCTCAGCGCCGTCATCCAGAGCGCGATCAATCGCTACAACCTGAAGGACAAGGACGACAAAGAGAAGTCGCGAAGCAAGCCCGCCCGCAAGGGCCCGCTGCGCGTTGGCTTTGCCTTCAACGTGAAGCGCATCGCCCCGCAGGCGCCGGACGACGACGACTCCGAGGCCGAGTACGACAGCCCCAAGACGCTCCAGGCCATCCGCGAGGCCATCGCGTCGTACGGCCATGAGGTGGTGGACCTCGAGGCGAACCAGGAGCTGCCCCACAAGCTCGCTACCCTGCCCGTGGACGTGGTCTTCAACATTGCCGAGGGCCTGAAGGGACGGAACCGCGAGAGCCAGGTGCCGGCGATGCTCGAGCTGCTCGACATCCCCTACACCGGCAGCGACCCCACCGCGCTTGCCATCGCGCTCGACAAGGGGCTCGCCAAGCGCATGGTGCGCCAGGCCGGCATCAACACGCCGGACTTCATGCTCATGAGTACCGGAAAGGAACGCATCCCCAAGGAGCTGAACAAGTTCCCGCTCATCGTGAAGCCGGTGGCCGAGGGCAGCTCCAAGGGCGTGATGCCCAAGAGCGTGGTGAAGAGCGAGCAGGAGCTGCGCGAGGTCGCTCGCGAGCTGGTTCAGAAGTATCGCCAGGCCGCGCTGGTTGAGGAGTACATCGCCGGTCGGGAGTTCACGGTGGGCCTGCTGGGTGAGCGGCGCCCGCGAATCCTGCCTCCGATGGAGATCTGCTTCGTCGACAAGAGCGAGGTGAACCCGGTCTACTCCTTCGAGCACAAGCTCGATTGGACCAACCGCATCAAGTACGACGTGCCTGCGAAGGTCGAGCCCACCGAGCTCCGGGACATCGAGAAGGCGGCGCGCCAGGTGTTCACCGCGCTCGGGTGCCGCGACGTGGCCCGCATCGACTTCCGAATGGATGCCACCGGTAAGGTCTACTTCATTGAGTGCAATCCGCTGCCGGGGCTCACGCCAGGCTGGAGCGATCTCTGCATGATCGCGACGGCGGCCGGGATGGACTACCGGACGCTCATCGGCGAGATCCTCGCGGGCGCGATTCGCCGCTACAAGGAGCGCGAGCGCGAGCGCCGCGAGGCGGTGCGCAACACCACCGCGCCCAATGCCGCAGGGCAGTCGCCGCTGCCGCTCGAGCCGGCGAACGCACCGACGAACGTGGTCGTGGCCTCGGGCAACGGGACGTCTCGGCCCGCCGAGGACGCATGAAGACCCGCGGCATCGGCATCATCGGTGGCGGCGTGGTGGGCGCGGGGGTGGTGCAGCTCCTGCGCGAGCGCGCCGAGTCGCTCACCCGCGCGAGCGGGCCCTATGAATTGCTCGGCGTGGCCGTGCGCGACCCCGGCAAGGCCCGCGACTTCCCCCGCGAGCTGCTCACCACGGCCGACAAGCTCCTCGACAACCCCAAGCTGGACCTGCTCGTGGAGGTCGCGGGGGGCGTGGAGGCGCCGTTTGGCTGGGTGAAGCGCGCCCTGGAGTCGGGCAAGTCGGTGGTGACGGCCAACAAGGCGCTGCTCGCCGAGAAGGCCGACGCCATCCATGCGCTCGTGCAGGCCCACCCGGGCAAGCTCTACTTTGAAGCCGCCGTCGCCGGCGGGATCCCCATCATCCAGGCGCTCGATCGCGGACTCGCTGCGAACAGGGTCCTGACCGTCGAGGGCATCCTCAACGGCACCTGCAACTACCTGTTGACCCGCATGGAGCGCGAGCGCTGCAGCTTCGCCGTGGCCCTCAAGGGCGCGCAGGACGCGGGCTTCGCCGAAGCGGACCCCACCCTCGACGTCTCCGGCGGCGATACGGCCCACAAGCTCGCCGTGCTCGCGGGGCTCGCGCTGGAGCGGCCGGTGTCGAGCAAGGAGATCTTCACCGAGGGCATCTCGCCGCTGACCGCGTTCGACCTGCAGTGGGCCGAGCAGAACGGCTATCGCATCAAGATGCTGGGCATCGGCCGGTTCGGCGAGAAGGGCGTGGAGCTGCGCGTGCACCCCACGCTGGTCTCCCGCAGCAAGCTCATCAGCCAGGTGATGGAGGAGTTCAACGCGGTGTTCGTCGAGGGCGATCTGACCGGGCCGCAGCTCTACTACGGCCGCGGGGCAGGGCGCTTCCCCACCGCGAGCGCCGTGGTCAGCGACATCGCCCAGGCATTGCGCGGCGAGAGCATGCTCCGCACCCGGCCCGGCTATCCGCAAGCGCCGCGCGCCGTGCCCATGGGCGAGGTGGTCAGCCGGCACTACGTGCACCTGGAGGTCATCGACCAGCCGGGCGTGGTGGCCAAGGTCGCCAGCGCGCTCGCCGCCCACCGCATCAGCATCGCCAGCATGTTCCAGCCCGACGTGGCGCACGGCAGCCAGGTGCCGCTCGTCTTCACCACCCACCCCGCGCCCGACGCGCAGGTTGAGGCCGCGCTGGCCGAGATCCGCCGCCACAGCTTCCTCGTCGGCGATGCGGTGCGCGTCCGCTTCGAGCCCGAGAAGGAGTAACTGTGCAACCCGTCGGCCTCATCGCCCGCTACGCGAAGTACTTGCTGGTCACCGACAAGACCCCGCGCATCACCCTCGGCGAGGGCTCCACGCCGCTCGTGCCCGCGCCGCATCTGTCGAAGCTCGTGGGCGCCGACGTCCACCTGAAGCTCGAAGGCTGCAACCCGACCGGCTCCTTCAAGGACCGCGGCATGTTCCTGGCCATCGCCAAGGCGATGGAGGCGGGCAGCCAGGCGGTGGTGTGTGCGAGCACGGGGAACACCAGCGCCTCGGCGGCCGCGTTCGCCGCCCGGGCGGGGCTGCGCTGCTACGTGCTGGTGCCCGACGGCAACATCGCCATGGGCAAGCTCGCCCAGGCGGTGATCCTCGGCGCCCGGGTGCTGCAGATCCACGGCAACTTCGACCAGGCGCTGGACCTGGTGCGCACCCTCGGCGAGAGGCGGCCGATCACCGTGGTGAACTCGATCAACCCGTTCCGCATCGAGGGCCAGAAGACGGCGAGCTTCGAGATCTGCGAGTCGCTCGGCGACGCGCCGGACCTCCACTTCCTGCCCGTGGGCAACGCCGGCAACATCACCGCGTACTGGAAGGGCTACCGCGAGGCCGTGGAGCACCAGCTCGCCACGCGCACGCCCAAGATGATGGGCTACCAGGCCGCGGGGTCGGCGCCCATCGTGCTCGGCAAGAAGGTCGACGAGCCGAAGACGGTGGCCACCGCGATCAAGATCGGCAATCCGGCGAGCTGGAAGCAGGCGCTCGCCGCGCGCGACGAGAGCGGCGGCTTCATCGGCATGTGCACCGACGAGAAGATCCTCGAGGCTTACGAGCTGCTGGCCACGCGCGAGGGCATCTTCTGCGAGCCGGCGAGCGCGGCCAGCGTCGCGGGGCTCTTGCAGGCCCATGGCGAAGGCAAGGTCCCCAAGGGCGCGCGCATCGCGTGCACGCTCACCGGCAACGGCCTGAAGGATCCCGACATCGCCATCGCGCGCGCCCCCGCGCCCACCAAGGTCGCCGCCGACTACGACGCGCTCCTGAAGGCCATCGGCTGACCCACAGGCCCGGCTTCACGCCGTGCGCCCTCGGCGAGGGCGGGCTTCGCCCCGCCGCGCTGCTCAAACCCTCGCCCTCCCGGAGGGGGCTGCCCCCTTTGCGTCGCTCCGGGACCGATGCACAGGGGGGCTGAACCCCCTCTGCGTCGCTCCG
>JAFEBB010000123.1 GCA_018266075.1 Deltaproteobacteria bacterium
CGGCGGCTTCCAGAACAACGGCAACGGGAACGGCAACGGTGCCCCCTCGTACGGCACGCCGCCGCAAGGTTTCCAGGGCTCGAGCCACCAGCAAGCGCCGACCAACACGCAGGATAATCCGGCCTATCGCCAGTACCCGCCGAACAACTACGCGCCGCCGCACAACGTGAACTCGCCCGCGCCCAACTCCGGCAACGCCGTCCACGGCGCGCCCCCGGTGAACCAGACGCCGCAGAAGAAGAAGCCGGCCGACGGCAAGAAGGAACATCACTAGATCGGTCGCGACGTGATGCAGCACCGAGGCCTCCGCCCTGGCGGGGGCCTTCGTGTTTTTCCGGGGGGCAGGTGCAGTGTCTGCGCGCGACGTGGTATGGACGCCGCCCGCAACTGGTCACTTGGGAGGCGTGATGCTCAACAGATTCCTGCTCGCGGTGCTGCTGTTCCTGCCCGCGCATGCGCTCGCGGCCGGCTTCGAGATCCCCGACAACGGCACCCAGGCCCTGGGGCGCGGCGGCGCCTTCACCGCCGTGGCCGACGACGGCTCCGCCATCGAGTACAACCCCGCGGGCCTCACCCAGATGAAGGGGCTCTCGCTCACCATCGACGCGAACTTCATCAACCACCACGTGAGCTTCCTGCGGACCGCGCCGGACGGCAGCAACGACTCGGTGCCCCTCCAGGAGGTGCACAACATGGGCGGGACGTTCATCTCGCCCCTGGCGTCGATCTCCTACGGGCGGAGCTTCCTGCCGCTCGACGCGTTCGCCGTGGCGGTGGGCTTCTACACGCCGTCGGCGGTGGGCAAGTACAAGTTCCCCGCGCCCGGTGATAACCCCGCGGTGGACGCGCCGAACCGCTACCAGCTCATCCAGAACAACATCATCATCGTCTACCCGACGCTCTCCGTGGCCTACAAGCTTCCCCTGCCCATCTACGCCGCCATCGGCGTGAGCGGCGAGATGGTGGTCACCAGCTTCGACTTCGACCAGGACCTCTACGCGCAGCCCTCCACGGCCACCGCGCTGGGCACCCAGCCGGGGTCGAACGGAAAGTCCCCGGGCGTGGGCGGCATCTACCGCGGACCTGGCGTCGCCGGCAGCACCAAGTGCCCCGGCGCCTACGATCCGAACTGCCACGGGACCGCCACGTTCGGCTCGCCCTCGGCTTCGCCCACGGCGCTGCGCCTCGAAGACCCGATCTGGGACGCCGACGTGAACATGAGCGTCACCGGCAAGAAGGCCTTCACCGCGGTGCTGGGCGGCCTGGTGAAGTTCGGCCCGGTGGCGGTGGGCGCGAGCTACCGTCCGGGCTACGCCATCCACGCCGACGGCACGCTCAAGGTGAACCTGCCCGGCATCCTCACCGCCGACACCCCCGACAACTCGCCCAACGGCCCCAGCTCCACCCTCGGCGCCAAGGCCACGGTGACCGGCGATCAGGCCAGCCTGGACTTCAAGTGGCCGTCGGTGTTTCGCGCGGGCGCCGACGTGGCCATTCCGGTCGTACCCGGCCACCTCGACATCTCGGCCGACTACACCTACGAGACCTGGAGCGTGGTGGACAACTTCGTGCTCACGCCGCACGGCGTCTCGATCACGTCGCCGCTCACGGGCGCCACCGCGGTGGCGCCGGTGATCATCCCCAAGCACATGCAGAACGCGCAGAGCTTCCGCGGCGGCATGCAGTGGGAGCTGCCGGTGCCGGTGGTGAAGCTGCAGACGCGGCTCGGCGGCTACTACGAGAAGAGCGCCATCCCCGAGGCGTACAGCACCATCGACCTGGCGCACTTCGACCGCTTCGCGGTGACCGGCGGCGCCAGCGTGGGCATCAACCTCGGCGACATCGTGGGCCCGATCATGCTGGACCTGGGCGCGCTCTACAGCCCGCCGGTGACCCGCCAGGTGCGCGACTCGGCCGTGCCCCTCGCCGCCAGCGACCCGTACCTGGCCACCGATCCGGTGGGCAACGGCAACTACACCAGCTCGGTCTTCATCCTCTCCGCGGGGATCCGGGCGCACTTCGGAATCTAGCGAGGCACACCCATGCGCAAGCTCACCCTCCTCTTCGCCCTCTGCGGCGCGGGCGCGCTCGTCGGCTGCTCGGGCAGCTCGACCACCGACGGCGGCACCACCGGCTCCACGGGCAGCACCGGCGACGCCGGCAACAACGGCGACGACGACGGCGGCTTCATCGCCGTGTCCGGCACCGTGGCCCTGAACCCGGTCGTGGGCGCGGCGATCGACGCGGGCCTGTTCACCGGCACCATCCCGGCCTTCGCGGGCGAGACGCTCTTCATCGACGAGCCGCTCATCGCCACCGCGCAGGGCGTGGAGGCGGGCCGCCTGGCGACGTCGACGCTGGATTCGTCGGGGACGTTCGACGTGCCCCTGGTGCCGCTGGAGAACATCCAGATCGGCCTGGTGGCCACCATCGCCGGCAAGAGCGACGACGGCGGCTACCTGCCTTGCGAGGACACCAACCCGCCCGCGTTCTGCGACGACTACGCGCGCAGCGTGTCGCTGGTGTACGAGAACTTCCGGCCCACGGCCGACGTGACGGGCGTGCCCATCCTGGGCGTGCCCGTGCAGTTCACGGAGCTGCTCTCGGCGAACCTGGGCCTCGCCCAGGGCGAGCACCTGCTCGATAAGGGCTTCGTGATTGGCTACGTGGTGCAGTCGGATGGCGGGCCGCTCGCGGGCGCCACCTTCGACGACCACGGCCAGGCCCACCAGATCATCTACCTCGACGACACGCTCAACCCCAACGCGAACGCCACGTCGACGAACAAGTTCGGCATGTTCCTGGTGGTCGCGCCGGGCCAGCCGTCGCCGTCGACAACCTACGGCATCGTCAACCACCCCGAGTTCGGCTGCCACCGCCTGGGCTCGAACAAGGGCACCGTGCTGAGCCTCGTGTACGACGGCGCCCGGCCCGGTATCGCCTGCCAGTAACGATTCCGCTCCAGTTCCGACTGGCGCTCGCGGCCAAGGGGCTCTTGCTCCTCGGGCTGACGGGCGTCTTCGTGGCGCTGGCGCTGAAGGCGCTGCTGGGCACGACGCTGTTCGTCGTCGTCCGCATCGCGCTCGCGCTGGTGTTCGTGCTTCCGCTGCCGGTGATCGCGCCCGGGACGCTGTCCGCATTCGCCGACGCGATCCTGGGCCGGGCCGAGCGCGTGACGGGCGCCGAAGCCCTCGCGTCGCGGCGCGCGGGCTGGTCGCTGCAGCTCCCCGACGGCCGGTTCGCCGAGTACGTGCTCTGGAACCTCTGGGGCGATCTGCAGCCCGGGAAGCGCTACACGGTCACGATTGGCGCGCGCTCGCGGGTGCTGGTGGCAGAGCCGGTGGAAGAGCAGGCGTAGAGACACGAAGAGCGCGCCCCGTCGCCAGGTGCGCGCTCTCGGATGCGAACCGCCAACGACCTAGCCGACGACGCCGGCCGACGCGTCGTAGGCGCGATGCGGACGGATGAGGCGATCGTCGAGCTGGCCCTGCTTGGTGGCCTGCTGCGGCGTGAAGATGTTGTGGCCCTTCTTGGAGTTAAAGCTCTTGATGTCGAGCTTCTTGGCCACGGTGGCGTCCGGCTTGGACTCACAGGCGAACGCGCGGGCGGCCACGAAGAGCGACCCCGCGGCGAGCAGCGACGAGACGATGAGACCGATGCGGCGCATGCGACCCTCCATCGAGCAGGCGGGCGCCTGATACTACATTCGGCTACCTGGTCGCAAGTCGCTTGCAGAAGCCCGCGACACCAGGGCTTTGCGGATCAGCGGCGCGCCAAGCCGGCTAGACTGCCGCGCATGAGCGAACGCACCCAGCCCGGCGGCCACGCCCTGCGCCTCGAGAACCCCAACGTCCTCGACATCGCGCCGCAGGAGCCCAAAAGCGTCGAAGAGACCGGGCTGCGGCTGGGCCTGCTGGCCGACATCTCCATGAAGTTCCTCTACTACACGGGCTCGGACACGGGCGTGAACATCGCCACCGAGCTGCGGCTGCCCTGGGCGGGCGTGGTGGAGAACGTCATCGACTTTCTGGCCGCGGAGAAGCTCGTCGACCTGCGCGGCGGCAAGGGCTTCGGGCGCGCGTCGGTGGACTTCGTGCTCACCGAGAAGGGCCGCGAGTACGCGCGCGACGCGCTCGAGCGCTCGACCTACGTGGGTCCGGCGCCGGTGCCCATCACCCAGTACAACGCGCTGATTCACGCGCAGTCCTCCGAGAACCCGGTGGTCTCGCAGGGCGATCTGCGCTCGGCGATCTCGCACCTCGTCGTCGACCAGTCGCTGGTGGACAAGCTCGGCCCGGCCGTGAACTCCGGACGTTCGCTGTTCCTCTACGGACCGCCGGGCAACGGCAAGACCTCGCTCGCCGAAGCGGTGTCGAACATGCTCGGCGGCGAGGCGTTCATCCCCCACTGCCTGGAGATCGACGGCCAGGTGGTGAAGGTCTTCGACTCGCTCATCCACCAGCCCGTGACGCTGGATACCGGTCGGGGCACGAAGAAGTCCTTCGACATGGACAATCGGTGGATGCTCTGCCGGCGTCCAGCGGTGATCGTGGGCGGCGAGCTCACGCTGGAGACGCTGGACCTCGTCTACTCGGACACCGCGCGGTTCTACGAGGCGCCGTTCCAGATCAAGGCCAACGGCGGAATGCTGCTCATCGACGACTTCGGTCGTCAGAAGGTGCACCCCACCGACCTTTTGAACCGTTGGATCGTGCCGCTCGAGAAGCGCGTGGACTTCCTCACCCTGCACACGGGCAAGAAGTTCGAGATCCCGTTCGATCAGCTGGTGGTGTTCTCGACGAACCTCGACCCGAAGGAGCTGGTGGACGAGGCGTTCCTGCGGCGCATCAAGTACAAGATCGAGGTCGGCAATCCGTCGGACACGCAGTTCCGCAACATCTTCAAGCGCATCTGCGAGGGCCAGAAGATCCCGTACGTGGACCAGGCGGTGACGTACCTGCTCGACCACTACTACAAGCCGCGCGGCATGGAAGTCCGCGCCTGCCACCCGCGAGACATCGTCAGCCTGATTCGGGACTCCGCGCGCTACCGGCAGACGCCGCCCGCCTTGTCGAAGGAGCTCATCGACCAGGCCTGTCAGGTGTTTTTCGTCGACCTCTAGGCGGAGCGCGCGGGGCTTCCCCCGCAATTGGCCCGTTGTTTCATGCTCTTGTCCGCCTCGGGCATCCCCGCCCCGAACGGGGTGGCGATCGCGCCAGAATTGGACGCCCCCGCATTTCGGGGATGAAATTCTCGTGTTGGAGCGTTTGGTTCGGCGGGTCCAATCCAGGTCAGTTGGGTTGACGGATCCGTCAAAATGTGGTTTGTCTGTGTGCCTTTTGCACACACGGCTGGCCGGCTGGTTCAGGACAAAGAGGAGCGGCACATGGCTGCCAATCGCTTGCAGGAACTCGATGATCGCCTGGAGGACCTGCACGACCTGATGCGGTTGCGCAAGCACGGCATCGCCGAGTTCGATCGCCTCTACGAGCTGGGCTGGATCCACCACGACAACGCCCTCGAGGGCATCGTCCTCTCGGCGCCCGAGATGCAGGCCGCGCTCCACCCGGCCATGCTCGCCCCCAGCGACACCTCGACGACCATCCTCTACACCGAGGTCCGCAACCACAAGGCGGCCATCGACTTCATCCGGGCCGAGGCCCAGAACAAGAAGTCGGCCATCAACATGACCCTGGTGAAGCGGCTCTACGAGATCCTCGGCACGGGTTTCGAGGGGCGCGACAAGGCCAACTTCCGCAAGGACATGCCGCTCCACCGCACGTACTTCCACGACATCGCCCAGCCCGCGAAGATCCAGCCCATGCTGGAGAAGGTGCTGGAGATGACGACCACGGCGGAGTTCAAGGAAGGCCACCCCATCAAGCAGGCCAGCCGGCTGCACCACGGCTTCATGCAGGTGTTCCCCTTCACCGACAACTCCGGGAAGGTCGCCCGCCTGCTCTCGAACCTGATCCTCATCCGCGCGGGGATGTTGCCGGCCATCATCCACGCCATCGACCGCCAGCGGTACTACGAGTCGCTCAAGCAGCCCGCAACTTCGCTCATGGCGATCTACATCGAGGCGGTGGACAACTCGCTCGAGAACGCCCAGAAGTACTTCGAGAGCGTTCCCCGCAAGGGCAAGGCCGCCAGCTAAGCCGACCGTAGAAGCTGCTCAGAGCCCGACGCTCGCTCCCTACGCTTGGTGACATCCCCGCTGCTTGGGGTTACCAGTAGGACGGCGCCGGGCTCTTTCATTCCCGGCGAATCGTTGGAGGATTCTCGACCGAGATCAGCCACTTAGGTGCCCGCTCAACGACCGCGAGCCGCTTCGGACAATAGGGGTACTGGTTTCTGGGCGAGGGTTTGGATAGAGCGGGCCCCCTGTTTGGACCCGCCTCACCGGGTGGGCCAGTCCCGGTAGAATCGCATGCGCATGGAAAGCCGCTTCAACCGCCGCCCGCCCGTGATGCGCCCCGTCTCGCGGGCCGGGTTCCAGGCGCCTGTCGACGCCCAGCACCGGCCCGACGTCGGCGACCGCGTGGAGAAGCTGGTGGCGCTGGCGAGCACGCGCTCCAAGCCGCTGATTCTCACCCACGACAACCCGGACCCGGACTGCCTGGCCTCGGCGTTGGCGCTGGCGCAGATCTTCCAGGACCGCTGTGGCCTGGAGTCCACGATTGGCTATGGCGGCATCGTCGGCCGGGCCGAGAACCGGGCGATGATCAAGGTTCTCAAGATCCCCATCGTGCCGGTGTCGCGGGTGGTCTTCGACGAGCACGACCTGATCTGCCTCGTCGACAGCCAGCCCTCGATGGGCAACCACAGCCTGCCGCCGCAGTTCTTCCCGGACGTGGTCATCGACCACCACCCGCCCCGCGACGAGAGCTGGAGCGCGGCGTTCGCGGAAGTGGGCGGCGACTACGGCGCCACCTCGACCATCCTGGTGCAGTACCTACGGGCCGCGGGCCTCAAGCCCTCGCCCGAGGTGGCCACGGCGCTCTTCTACGGCATCAAGGCCGACACGCGTGACCTGGGCCGGATGACGGAAGACGTGGACCTCGACGCCTACCTCTACCTCTTCCCGCTCGCCGACAAGACCGCGCTCGCGCAGATCGAGTACCCCGCGCTCCCGGCCGACTACTTCCGGCTGTATTCGAAGGCGCTGAAGAAGGCGCGCGTCTACGGCGACGCGGTCGCGGTCGACCTCGGGGAGATCTACACCCCGGACATGGTCGCGGAGATCGCCGACCACCTCATGTCGCTCGAGGGCATGAAGTGGAGCCTGGCCTACGCGAGCTACGACGGGCAGCTCTTCTTCAGCCTGCGCGTGCGGGACCGGCGCATGAACGCGGGCCGGCTCATCCGCGAGATCACCGAGGCCAAGGGCGGCTCGGCGGGCGGTCACGGGGCCATGGCCGGCGCGCGCCTGCCGCTGCCCGCCAACAAGGCCGCGGCCACGCGCATGAAGAACAGCATCTTGCGCGCGTTCATCAAGGAATTCGGTTCCACGCCGAGCAAGGGCGTGCCGTTGCTCAGCTACACCGAGGACGACGGCTGATGGACCTGGCCGACGTCCCTCTCGACGCGGTCTGCTGCCAGTGCAAGCGCCCGCTCGCCCCCGACGCGGCCTTCGCGGCCGACGACCAGCTCTACTGCGGCTCCTGCGCGCCTGCTGGTGCCGTGCCCACCCGCGTGGAGCTCTCCGAGTCGCCCGCTGCACCGAGTGGACCTGTGCCGACGGGCCGTCCGCCGATTGCGTCCGCGTGGCGCGATTTGGTTGGTGACCTGCTCGGGCTGAAGAAGAAGTAGGGCCGTGATGGACCTCGACCACAACGCGTCCACGACGCTCGACCCGCGTGTGCGCGAGGCCATGGTCAGCGCGCTGGAATTGGGCAATCCCTCGAGCACGCACGCGCGCGGGCGCAAGGCGCGCGAGGCCCTCGATGCCGCCCGTCGCGAGGCCGCGGCGGCGCTGGGGTGCGAGCCGGGCGAGGTCGTGTTCACGGCGTCGGGCTCGGAGGCGAACGCGCTCGCGCTCAAGGGCGCGTTCCTGGCCCGCCGCAGCGTCAGCGCGCGCGTGCTCATCTCGGCGGTCGAGCACCCGTCGATCCGAGAGAGCGCCGCGCAGCTCCGGCCCCTGGGCGCGCAGGTCGTGGAGCTGCCGGTCGATGCGCAGGGACGCGTGCGGCTCGAGGTGCTGGAGCGCGAGCTGTCGCAGGGTGCGTCCGTGGTCGCGGTGATGGCCGCGAACAACGAGACCGGCACCATTCAGCCCGCGCTCGAGGCCGCCCAGCTCGCGACGAAGGTGCAGGTGCCGCTGCTCGTGGACGCCGTTCAGGCCGCGGGCAAGCTGCCGATGCCGAAGCTCGTGGACGCGGCGTCGCTGCTGTCCGTCTCGGGGCACAAGCTGCATGGACCGGCGGGCGCGGGCCTGCTGGTGGTGAAGCGCGGCCTGCAGCTCCAGCCGCTCGTGGGCGGGCACCAGGAGCGCGGTCGCCGAGGCGGCACGGAGTGGGTCGCGGGCGCCGTGGGACTGGCGCGCGCGCTCACGCTCGCCAAGGAGCTGCTCGAGAAGGCACGGGAGATCGAGGCCGTCCGCGACGCGTTCGAGCGGCAGGTTCAGCACGCGCTCCCGGACGCGCGCGTGCACGCCAAGGATGCTCCGCGGCTCGGCAACACCAGCTCGGTGCTCTTCCCCGGCGTCGACGGCGAGGCCCTGCTCATCGCCCTGGATCTCGCCGGGGTGTGCGCCTCGCTCGGGGCCGCGTGCGCTTCCGGCGCGCTGTCGCCCTCGCACGTGCTCCTGGCGATGGGCGTCGCGGCCGGCGACGCGCGCAGCTCCCTGCGCTTCTCCTTCGGCCGCGATCACACGCTGGGCGACGTCGAGCAGGTGGTGCGGCTCCTCGCGGAGCAGGTGCCGCGCGCGCGGCGCTGAGCTCTAGGAGCCTGTCCGGGTAAGCGGTGTTGACAGAGAGTGACTGTAGCCGAGCGCG
>JAFEBB010000124.1 GCA_018266075.1 Deltaproteobacteria bacterium
CTCGACGGTGATCACGCCCTCCTTGCCCACCTTCTCCATCGCCTCGGCGATGATGTTGCCGATGGTCTCGTCGCCGTTGGCGCTGATGATGCCGACCTGGGCGATCTCCTTCTTGCCCTTGGTCTCCTTGGAGAGCTTCTTCAGCTCCTCCACCACGGCCGCCACGGCCGCGTCGATGCCGCGCTTGAGGTCCATGGGCGAGTGGCCGGCGGTGACGAGCTTGAGGCCCTCCTCGTAGATGGAGCGGGCGAGCACAGTGGCGGTGGTGGTGCCGTCGCCGGCCTTGTCGCTGGTCTTGCTGGCGACCTCGCGCACCATCTGGGCGCCCATGTTCTCGAACTTGTCGGCCAGGTCGATCTCCTTGGCGACGGTGACGCCGTCCTTGGTGATCGTGGGCGAGCCGAACGCCTTCTCGATGACCACGTTGCGGCCCTTGGGACCGAGCGTCACGGCCACCGCGTCAGCGAGCGTGCGCACGCCGCGCAGGATGGCCTCGCGCGCCGACTGGTGAAAGTAGATTTCCTTGGCCGCCATGGATGCAACCTCCGGTAATTTCGTTGAAAATTGGTGAATTGGGGCGTTGGCACTCGCCCCGAGCGAGCGCCAACATAAGGAAATTCTCGGAGCAGTCAAGCGAGCGGGCCGGATTCGGTGCAGATCAGGGCGTCAGAAGCACTGCCCGCCGTCGCACGTGCCCGCGCAGCAGTCCGCGTCGTGCTCGCAGATGGGCGCGCCGCTGGAGATGGACCGATCGCTGCACGCGCACGCGCCGCCATCGCCACAGATGCCGCTCAAGCACTCGGACGGGTTCTCGCAGGCGTGACCCGGGGTTCCGAAGCACGCGCCGCCATCGAACGCCGCCCCTTCGCTGCGCGCCGGAGCCAGGCCGGTGACGCACGCCGCACCCGCGCCGCACTGCGAGTCGTCGGTGCACGACTTGAACTTGCAGATCGTGTCCACGCAGGTGCCGAAGCAGCAGTCGCCGTCGGTGTTGCAGCTCTCGCCTTCGCTGCTGCACGCGCACGTCCCGTTCGCCTGGCACACGCCGCTGCAGCATGGGCTGGTGGGCGTGGTCTGGTCTTGCGGCGTGCTCTGCGAACAGCGTTGTCCGCCGAGCTGGCAGCAGAACCAGCAATCGACGTTGGAGCGCTGCACCTCGCCCGCCTCGCAATGATCGGGGCCGCCTCCACAGCGGCCGCCGAATGGACAAGCCGTGATCGTGAACGCCAGGCAAAGCGAGGCCAGTCCCAGCGCGAGCGGGATTCGCATGTTCTCTCCGGGTGAAGTGCTCGCGCGCTCCATCGCAGCCCGCGTGCCCACGCGAAGTGCGCGAGATTCCACCGCTCGCGCGCCATGCAAGTCATTGCCGACGCGACATCCGCGCCCTACCCGCACGCGAGCTCCGGAATTTCGTCACGCGCGGTTGCCGCTCTCGCCCGTCGCCAGCGCGCCGCCAATCAGGTGCGCGAGCCGCAGCGCCTCGGGCACGTGTCCGCGATCCGTGAGCCGCGGGAGCAACTTTGCAATCGCGTCCGGCTCGGCGCCTTGCACTTGAAAGTAGAACGGCGCCGACGCGTGGATCGGCCCCGCACGCACCAGCACCTCGAGCCGCCTCTTCGCATTCGGCAATCGTTGAATCGCGCGCGCCATCGCGTCCAGATCCGGCGGCCGGCGCATCAGCGCCACACACGGCCGCTTCAGCCGCTCCGACAACGAAACCAGATCGACGATGTTCAGCCCGCCGAACGCGATGCCGTCGAGCAGCACCAGGTGAATCTGCGGCAGGAACTTCCCGCCCTCGAGCGCGCGCGCCACGGCGTCGGTCGCGTCCCAGCCGTCGCGCCGAAGGTGACCCGTGACGAGCCCTTCGAACCGCGTGTCGTTGCAGACCGCGCCAATGAGCCGCACCACCGAGCCTCGCCGCCGCGCGAACGGCGCATCGTCGAAGCCCACCACGCGGAGCTGCTTGGTCGACGCGGGAAGACGCATGCGTCATCGATATCAAGCTCACCGTACAATGCGTGAATGCGCGCGCTCGTCATCTTGCTCGCCGTGAACGCGCTCGCCCTCGAGGCCCGCGGGCAAACCGACAGCAACCACCCGGGCGCGCGGCTCAACGTCTTCGCGGCCACGCCGTACAAGCTCGAGGGCGTGCACGTGGAGCTCCGCTGCGAGCGCTGGCTCGACGGCGCGCGCGAGCAAGGCCCCCTCGAGCGCCTCACCAACGATGAAGGCCGCATCATCCTTCCGCTCGACGTGAGCGCGGACGGCCACGTGAGCTGGGGTGGCTGCGTCGTTGTGGAGGGCCAGATCGTGGAGCGCGAGCTCGTGGGCGGACCGGTGCAGGTCGATCTTGGCGAAGGCAGCGAGATCGATCGCGGCGCGCGCCCGGTCTACGCCGTGGACTACGACCTCGCGCTCGACGCCGAGCCGGGCGCGCGCATGAAGGTCCGCGTGCTCGGCGAGGATGGCTCGCCGCTCGACGGCAAGATCTCCTACCCGCTCGATGGCAAGGCCGTGCGCACCGTCCGCGTGGTGAAGGGCGACGCCGACCTCGGCGTGCGCAGCTCCACGCGCGCCCTGCACATCGAGGCGCCCGGCTACGTGCCGCGCGACGTCGGCGTGCACGTCGTCCCTGGCGAAGCCCAGACCATCGAGGTGCGGCTCTTCCGCGCGCCCGATCACGGCGGCGATCGCGTGGTGCTGAAGATGCTCGGAAGCGACAGCCACGTGCAGGCCGCGGCCGTGCTCGGCCCCGACGAGCGCCGAGATGCCCCCACGCCCACGGCGCCAGGCCACGACGCGCAGCTCGATGGCGTCGTCGCGGGTCCAGATGTGGAGAAGCTCGCCGAGCACCTCCGCGTCGTCGCGCGGTGTGGCGAGGTCCTCTATTGGGGCGCAGTGGAACCCGACGGGCATTTCAATATTCCCGATCTTCCTGCTGGGCCGTGCGTCATCGCCGTGGCACGCGAGAAGCTGAACCGGGCGCTGAAGCCGGAGATCGTCCTCGAGGCGCGCACGAGTACCGTGGCCCCCGCGACGCTCCGGCTCGAGCTCGCCAAGACGAAGTGACAAATCGTCGCGCGCGATTGCCACAGGCCTGTCGCGCTGACGCGCGCGCACGTACTTCGTAATCGCAAGCATGCAATTGCTCGCGGCGCTGCGGTGGGCACGCACCTTGCGATGGAGGCGCGCGTCACTTCACCCTGGAGGCCAAATGCGAATCGTCGCCGTGTGCTTCATGATCGTGCTCTCGCTGGTGTTTGGTCGCAGCGCCCACGCGGACCCGGACCTCGAAGCGGGCCCGTTGCACCTCGACTTCAAGGTCGACGCGCCGGATCACAAGAGCCCTGTCGCCTCGGGCTCGATGGAGATGGAGGCGCAGCACACGAGTAAGTTTGAAGTGCAGTCCGCGGGCGAGCCCGGAAAGCTGGCGCTCGAGTTCTTCAGCCGCATCCACCACGACGGCACCGTCGCGGTCTGGGTGGGCTACGAAGAGGTGGGCGCCAAGGGCGAGCGCGTCAGCTGGGAGCCGGCGATGCAGGGCAAGCGCGGCGCGCCGCTGACCGCGACGATTCGCGCGGGTCAGGTGGAGCGCACGATCACCGTCACCGTGCGATAGGAGCGTGAGCGTCGTTCCACCGGCCGGGCCGGGCTGGTGGAGCGGCGACTCGCGGAATCAACCTACCAACCGCACTGCTCGCCCTTGTTCTGCTGATCGAGCCACGTCTTCAGCGGCGCGAAGTAATCGAGGATCGCGCTGGCGTCCGCCTCGCGCTGGCCGGTGAGCTCCTGCATCGCGTCCTGCCAGGGGCGGCTCTGCCCCATCGCGAGCGTCTTGCGCAGCTTCTCGCCCGCGGCCTTGTTTCCATAGATCGAGCACTCGTCGATGGGCCCCGTGAAGCCGGCGGCCTTGCAGAGCGCGCGGTGGAATTGAAATTGATAAATGAAAGATAAGAAGTACCGCGTGTAGGGCGTGCTCGACGCCACGTGGTACTTGGCGCCGGGATCGAACTTGGTCTCGTCGCGCGACACCGGCGGCGCCTCGCCCTGGTACTGCGCCTTCAGCGCCCACCACGCCGCGTTGTAGTTCTCGGGCTTCACCTTGCCGTCGAACACCTGCCAGCGCCACTTGTCCACGAAGAGCCCGAACGGCAGGAACGCGACCTTCTCCAGCGCGCGCTTCATCAATTGATTCATGCGCGCCTGCTCGGTGTTGGAGACGTTATTCAGTAGCCCGATTTGTTTGTAATAGCTGGGCGTCACCGAGAGGGCGATGGTGTCGCCGATCGCCTCGTGGAAGCCGTCGTTCGCCGAGTTCTGGAAGAGCATCGGCAGCGTGTCGTAGCTCAAGAAATAGAAGTCGTGCCCGAGCTCGTGATGGATGGTCACGAGATCCGTCTCCGTGGGCGTGATGCACATCTTCAAGCGCACGTCGCCGTTCCACTGCGGATCCCAGGCGCTGGCGTGGCAGACCACGTCGCGATCCGCGGGCCGGGTGAAGAGCGAGCGCTTCCAGAACGTGTCCGGCAGCGGCGCGAAGCCCAGCGAGGTGAAGAACTTCTCGCCGATCTTCACCTCGTCCTGCGGGCTGATCTTCTTGGCCTCGATGGACTTGCTCACGTCGAGCTGCGACGCGCCCGGATACGGCTCCACGAGCGGATAGATGTTCACGAAGTCCTGGCCCCACATGTTGCCGGTGAGCGGCACGGGGATGAGGCCGTGCGCGGGCACCTTGTCGCCGTACTTCTTGTGGAGCTGCTTGCGCACGTAGCAGTGCAGCGCCTCGTAGAGCGGCTTCACCTGGGCCCAGAGCCGCTCCTCGTCGGCGGCGAAGGCGTCGGGCGGCATGTCGTACTGCGAGCGCCAGAGCGCGCCCACGTCGGGGAAGCCGATCTCGCGCGCGCCCTCGTTGGCGAGCTCCACGTAGCGCACGTACTCCTGGCGCATGGGCGCGGCCTGGTCGTGCCAGCCCACCCACGCGTCGACGAGCTCGTCGTAGTTGCGGCTCTCGGCGAGCGTCTTCTCCAGGTCGTCGAGGGAGAGGCACTTGCCGTTGGGCTTGCAGTACTTGGCCTTGCCATAGCCCGAGTCCATCGCGGTCTTGATCTGCGCGAGCTCGGCGCGCTTGGCGGGATCCGCCGGCGCGGGGATGAGCTGCTGCACCTTGAAGATGTCGTGCATGCGCTGCAGATCCGGCGGCAGCTTGAGGCCGTCGAACCTGGCGCTCTCGGGGATCATGCGCGTGAAGTACTCGGCGGTGTCCTCCTCGCCCTTCGCGCTCAGGAACTCGGTGTCGTCGGTGATGAAGTTCTCGTTCACCCACGCGGCGCGATCGCGCGCCACCCAGAGGCGGCGCAGATCCTTGTCCACGTCGTCGAAGAACTTCTTGGCGTCGGCGGCGGTGGGCTTCTTGCCGGGAGCCGGCTTGGGCGGCGGCCTGGCGGCCGAGAGCGTGAGCAGGACCGCGGTGAGGAGCACGTGCATTCGGGCCTCGCGAGAGGCCCACGGTCTACCGCGCGCGCCGGTGCGCGAGAAGCGCGATCAGCGCTGGCAGGACGGCACGTCGGTGAACGAGCCGCTGATCGGGGCGGTGCCACCATCATTGAGCGCGACGTTCGCCGCGAAGCTGCCCGACATGAGCCCGCCATCGAGCGAGGTGATGCTCAAGCCGCCGTCGAAGCAGGTCCCGACCACGCCATAGATGCCCGCGTCGTCGTCCCAGTCCAGCACCGTGAGCGAGGCGCCGAGACCCGCGCCGGGAGGGCCGCCGAGCGCGTAGTCGCCGGGGCCGATTTCCGCGTCGCTCGTGACGCCGATGAAGACGGAGGTCCCGGTGGCCTCCAATCCGCCGCAGAGGCCGTTCTGCGAGAGCGCGAGGCTCAGCTCATTCTCGCCGTCGAAGCTGAGCTGGTAGCTGCTGGCCGCGTCGCTGGAGGCGAAGAGCCCGTCGATGGTCGCGCTACCGCCGCCGGCGGTGCCGCCCGTGGTGCCGCTGCCGACGGCGCCGAATGGAGGCCCGGGCGGAAATCCACACGCGTCCCAGACCTGCCCGCAGACGTTCCCGGCGTTCTGCACCTCGGCGGTCTGCACGCCGCCGGAGAAGCACTGGCAGTTTCCCTGGACGCACTTCACTTCGTTGAGGACCGTGCCGTCGCAGGCCGCGCTCTCGAGCTGACACTGAAGGAACATGGCCGGGCCGCCCGTCGTGCCCACGGCGCCGGCGCACGCATCGCCGGAGCTCCCGGTGGTCGTCCCGCCTCCCGTGGTGCCGCTTCCGGATCCCGTGGTTCCGCCCGACGTGCTGCTGCTCGGGCCGCCGCTCATCACCAGGAAGTGCCCGAGCTGCACCACGCTCGGCGCCGAGAGCTGCGCCTCCACGGCGTCGGCGGGATCGATCGTCGACGCGAGCGGCGTCGAGGCGACGAGGCCCTCGGCCGCCGCGAAGATGGCCGTGCCGTCACTGGCCGTGACCGTGCCCGCGGGCGCCTCGAGCGTGAGGTGCACGGCGCCCGCCAGCTGCAGCGACGACGGCCCGATCTCGTAGGCCTGTCCGATCGCCTGTGCGGTGCTCGGCACCAGGCTGGCGGTCACCGGCGTGAGGGTGATGGTCTGGGTGCTGGCGAGCGCGCCCGCAGGGACCTCGACGGTGAGCATCCCATCCGAGGAGCGGACGCTGCCGCCCGACGGCCCGACCGATTGGCTCACGGGCGCCTGCTGGTTGGTCGCGGAGAAACAGCCCGCCATCACCAGGCTCATCAACCCGAACAGGAAAGGCTTCATGGAGCACCTCGAGGGTCAGCAACGCCCGTGCGCCTCCACTCTAGCGAGATTCGAGGTTTCCTGGTTTGTGACTTTCCCGTGCACCGAGGCCGGCGAGCTCAGTTGCAGTGGCCGGCCGGGCTCGCGAGCAGGCACTCGTTGAAGTGCGACTCCTCGCCGGCCTGGGCGAGCTCCACGTTCGTGGGCCCGTCGCTGTAGCAGGCGCCGCCGCTGGCCTCGGGCAACGGGCGCGCCGAAGCGACCATCAGCACCACCGCAGCGGCCGCGCTCAGGCCGGCGGCGATCCAGGTGGGCATCCGCGTGGGGCGCGGCTGAGGCACGGGCGCCCGCGACGCGAGCAGCACTTGATGGAACGCGGGCAGCTCCAGCGGCTCCACGCGCGCGCGAGCCACCAGGGCGGCGCGCTCGGAGCGCAGGAGCTCGGCCTCGCGCGCGCAGCGGGCACACTGGCCGAGGTGCGCGGCGACGTGCTCGGCGCCATCGGGATCGAGCTCGTCGAGCAGGTAGGCCTCGACGCGCTCCGGAGCACAGGCGCTCATGGCTGGCCCTCCTCGTAGCGCGCCAGCGCGGCGCGCAGGACCTCGCGCGCGCGGTGGATCTCCACCTTCACCTTGGCCAGCGACCAGCCCATCGTCGCGGCGATGTCGTCGTAGGCGAGGTGGTGATCGATGCGCAGCAGGAGGACGGTGCGCTTGTCCTCGGAGAGCGCGCCCAGCGCGGCGGCGACGACCTTGGCGACCTCGTGGCCCAGGAGCGCCGACTCGGGCGTCTCGCCGTCGACGCGCGCGTCATCGGCCACCGGCTCGCGCGACTCGCGGCGCCGCGACTTGCGGTGCTCGAGGTACACGTGCCGGGCGATGCCGAAGAGCCAGGGCGCGAGCCGCGCGTCGTCGCGGAGGGTGTCGAGCTTGCGGAAGGCGCGGACGAACGTCTCTTGCGTCGCGTCGGCGGCCGCGGCGGGCTCGCCCAGCAAGTCGCGCAGGAAGCGGCCCACGCCGGGAGAGAAGCGGGCGTAGAGCGTCTGCAGCGCCGCGCGATCCTGCGCACGGGCGCGCGCGAGGAGCTCGGCGTCGGCGTCGGGCTCGACGCGGCCGAGGAGCTCGGCGGGATCCAGGGCGAGCGCGCTGGGGTGGACGGGCATGCGACCTGAGTGTGGGCGCAGGCGGGCCGGAGTTACAACCCTCTTGGCCCGACGTGGAAGCAGTAGCCCTAACCAGCCGAGATTGCGGCTCAGCGTCACCAGATGCTCAGGCTTGCCGCTCCCGTAGCGTGACGCTCGAGCTGGACGTACGTGGCGATGAACTCGGGCTTGAATCCGAGAATCGCTTCCGTACTCAGTGACTCCTGCGGCATCGGCTTGAGCCGGCGCACGGCGCTCCGTTCGCGCTCCCAGCCGTACCAGCCTCTGCCCAGGACAGCCTCGACGTGCTCGTCCTTGAACTCGACTGTGCGTGAGAACCGCGTCGGGTTGTGCATCGCGGGGTCAACCGCGACGATGATGCCTGCGTCGAGATGCCCCACCAACAGGTGGTGATTCTCCCCGGGCTGGCCGGGCTCGTTCTCGCAGAGGGTGATCAGGTTGCGCAGATCGAGCTCGAGGTCCGGGCGGCCGAGGGCGATGCAGTAGTGAAACGGGAAGATGTGGTGCACCTGCATGCCGGCGTGGGGATCCATCTTGTCGCCGCAGCAGGCGCACTTCGGCTGCAGAGAGAGATGGAGCTTCTCGATGCGCGGCCAGCGGCTGCTTCGGGCCACGCCGCACC
>JAFEBB010000125.1 GCA_018266075.1 Deltaproteobacteria bacterium
CCTTCTCCTCGAGGAGCTCGACCTTCATCGTCAGCTCGCCCACCTTCGCCTTCAGGCGGAGATTCTCCTCGTCCGCCGGAGACGGCTCACGGCTCTTGAGATTCGCTTCAGCACCAGCCAGGAACGCGTCACGCCATTCCGACAGCGTCGCCGCCGTCACGCCCAGCTCGCGAGAGACGGCATCCAGCGCCTCGCCCTTGAGCAAGCGCACCACCGCCTCGAACTTCCGCTTCGACGAGAACCGACCGCGATCTTCCTTCGTCCGCTTCGACATCGACACCTCCGTCGAGGCCCATCTTGGCCTCAGCAAGGTGTCTCAAGAAATCGTGACGCGGGGGAGGAGCAGTCCGTCTGGTTCGCCGTCGATCCGCGGCTCCGCATCTTTCATCAGGCCGAGGTCGTCGACGGCGTCCGAATCCAATTCAAGTCCGGGATGCAGTAAGGCCGGGTGCATTCCCGCTCGCCGCACGGGCGAGCGGGAATCACGCCCGTGCTCTAGATGGGAAGTGCGCCGCAGACACTCGGCAGATTCTGGGCGAGGTCGGTGCACTGCGACTGGCCCTGACACGCCGCGAGCTGGCCGGCGCACGTGCCGCCGAGCGAACAAGTCTGGCAAGCCTGACAGGCACTGGTGTTGGTCGAGGAGCTGTCGCAGGAATCGAACGTCGCCGGCGCAGACAGGCACCCCGCGTTCGCGCCATCGCACGAGGTGTAGCAGGCCGTGCAGTACACGCAATCGAGCAGGTCGTTGTACGGCTGGACGCCCGCCGCGTCGACGGTGGAGGCGCAGGTGACGCAGTCACTCTGCGTCCCGCACGTCCCGCAGTCGTTGATGGTCGACGGATTGGCGCAGCTCGGTCCCGTCGAGCCGGTGCTCCCCGAGGTCGAGCCGCTGCCCGAGGTGCCGCCCGTGCCCGTGGGGCTGCACGACATCGGATCAGACGGGTTCTGCACCCCGCAGGCGTTCTGCAAGCAGGCCGCGCACTGCGGCAGCGCGGGGACGCCGTCGCAGAAGTTCGGGGTGTTGGGGTTGCCGTTCAACTGACTCGAGCAGATGTCCGCGCATCCCCCCGCGGACAGGAGATCGACGCACGCGCACTGGAAGCACGAGGTTCCGCCCGTGGTGGAGCCGCCGCTCGAGCTGCCCGCCGTGGACCCGCTCGAGGTCGAGCCGCTCGACGTTCCGGAGCTGGAGCCGCTGCTCGAAGAGGAGGAGGTGCTTCCCGAGGAGCTGCTGGTCGAGCTGGACGAGCTGCTGCTCGAGCTGGACGAGGCGGTGGTGGAGGCCGACCCGCTCGAGGCGCTCGCGCTGGTGGAGCCGGCGCTGCTGCTCCCGGTGGAGGTGGTGCCGTTGCTGGCGCAGTCGGTGGAGGCGGGGCTGCAGGCGCCGTTGAGGCACTGCTGCCCGGAAGCGCAGGCGGCACAGCTCGCGCCCGCGAGGCCGCAGGCGTTCACCGTGGGGATCTCGCACCTGCCCTTTGCGTCGCAACAGCCTTCGCAGTTGTCAGGGCCGCACTTGGATGAGGAGCAACCGAACGAGGCCAACGCCAGAACGATGAGAGCAACGGGGAGCGTGCGCAAAAACAACCTCCGGGTGCGACGAGTCACCCCCGCAGGTGAGTGAGAATGATCGGGTACGCGCGTTGGCCTGACAAGGACCCGGCTGGAGCGTCGAAGCAGGCGTCGTCAGCGGAGGACGGAGCGCCTCGAGTCTCGAGCTGCTACTGGGCCACGCCGCCTGGACACGCCCCACCGTCGGCGGTGACGCAAATGCATGTGCGACTGCAACTCTCCGGACCCGAGCATCCTGTACAGAAGCACGTGGTCTCACCGCCGTCCGGCTGATGAAACACCGTGGGCTCGTGGTCTGGGCAGCTCCCCGTGCATGCCAGGCCACCCGTCAGACCGACGCAAGCGATGATGCCAACGCACAGCGCGCCGAATTTCAATTTCTGGTCCCGTGGCTTCAGCGCCTTGTCCTCCAGGTTGATGTCGACGGCGAAGGTCTATGTCTCGTCCCCGAGCAGCTCCACGGCCCGCTCCATGAGCGCCAGCAGCTCCTGGGACGCCTTGGCGAGACCGAGCTCGGCCACGCGCAGAACCGAGAGCTCGTCCGCGATGTGGGCCACGAGATCGTCCGCAAACTCGAGCTGCCAGCGCAGGTTCACCGTGAGCCCGTGACGCCCCAGCGCATCCGCGGCCTGGATCAGATCAAACACGCCCTCGCACGACGCGAGCTCCGGTCGGAGCCCACGCAGTCGCTCGGCGATCTGTCGACGCAGCTCGCTCGCCGTCCCCAGCCGCGCCTCGACCTTCGCCGCCAGCTCGGGGTCTGGCCGCTGCCCCGCGCGGATCGCTTCGATGCCCTCCCGGAGATCGGAGATTCTCTCCGCCAACCGGCGCGCCTCGGAGGTCTCGCGGTCGATCAGCAGATCCCAAAGCGCGGTTTGTTGCACCCCGCAGAGACGCTCCGTGGTGGGATCCGGACCGCGGCCCTCGGCGAACCCGCTCAGCACCTGTCGGGTGCTGTCGAAGAGCACCCGCGCGTCGAATGTGAACTTCTTGGTTGAGCTCATCGCTTTCTCTCCCATCGGATTCGACGTTGCCGCAGTGGGCAAGGGTTCGCGCCAGCGGATGGTGCAGCTGGCGAGCCAGGGTGAGCCTTCACGTACAAATCTACCTGTTGCGACGTGGCGAAGACCAAGGGTGATCGCCGCGCGTCACCCCGTCCGCGGCGCGATCGCGCGCGGGGCGGACGCAGGCCTGGCGCGCGGGTGCGCTTCTCCGGTGGAGGTTCCAGCAGAGCGGGCGTTCATTCCCAGCGGCGTCGGAGGGATACTCAACCCATGTCCTCATCGTCCGGGTCCAAGAGCCTGCTGCGCGTGAGCATCCTGGGGCGCGCGACCGTCGAGATTCCCGACTCCTTCACCGTCGAGATGGACGACGATGACCAGTTCGTGCGCTTCATCCCGCCGGACGACCGGGGCGCGGTGCTGGAGGCCGCCGTCGTCGTCATGCCTCAGGCGGACAATCCGCTCACCCCACCCACGTGCGCCCAGGTCGTGCGCACCCAGGCACGGGCGCTGGGCATCGAGCTCGAGTCCTTCGGGGACCATCAGGTCATGCACCGGTGGAGCTCTCGCGTCGAGGGCGATATCGCGTGGCGGGTGGACGAGTGGGCCATCGGCGGCGCGGAGACCATCCTCATGTTCCTGGCCACGACCGCCGATCAGGATGACCCGCCCCCTTCATCCCGCGCCTTGCTTCAGGCCATTCCGCACGCCCTCGCCTCGCTGCAGTTCACCGAGGGGGCCGCGAAAGGCAAGGCGCGCCAGGTCGCGCCCACCAAACCCAAGAGGAATCGGCCGAGGCGGAACCTGGAGTGCGACATCCTGGGTCCGGAAGAGGAGCGCTGGCTCGAAGAGGCCCTCTCGACGGCCGGCGCGCTGGCCCAGCGCTATCTGGGCGTCGAGCCGTCGAGCGCGCTCGAGCCCGCGCAGCTCGACGAGATCGCCGACCGCTGGAGCGACGATTCGTCCGCGGACCGCGCGGAGGTCGAGAGCCTGGTGAAGGCGCTCGGCGCTGCGCTGGGGGAGCACCTGGTTCAGCGATTGGGAATGATGTGGGGGGTGGGCCGCGACGCCGAGGGGACCGTGCTGGTGGTCATCCACCCCAAGGGAATGAACACCCACCCCGTCGAGGCGGCGCGAGAGCGCGTCGAGGAGAGCTGCACCGGGATGCTCGGGCTCATCGCCGCCATGATGGAGCAGCGCGTGCAGGACGCCGACGAGCAACCGTGACGAGGGCGCGCACCACTCGGGAGCGGACGCGTGCGCTCGAGTCACGGAGGCGTGGCGGAGCTGGCCTTCCCGGGGGAGACCTGCGTCGTTTCTGGACGCGATTCGAATGCTCGTGGAGATCGTGTCCGCGCCTAACTGCTTCGGCGGAGCGCACGGTGCTTCATGCCAACTCGCACGTGCGCGACCCGCGTCGCCGGGCGTGCGCCGCCTCAGTGCGGAACACAGGGTGAGCCGTTGATCAGCACCTGCACGCTGTCGGCGTCGCGGTTGACCACCGCGAGGTCCAGTCGGCCGTCGCCGTTGAAGTCGCCCGAGGCCACCGCGACAGGGCCGGCCCGGACCGCGAACGAGACCGGCGCGTCGAACCCGCCGTCGCCGAACCCCAGGAGCACCGCCACGGTGTTGCTGCCGACGATCGTCGCGGCCAGGTCCAGCGCTCCATCGCCGTTGAGGTCGGCCACCGCGATCGCGCTCGGCCCGGAGCCGAGGACGTGCTCGACCGGGGCGGAGAAGCCACCGTCTGGCTCGCCCCGCAGCACCTCCAGGCTGCCGCGGCCGGTACTGCCCACGGCCAGATCCAGCCAGCCATCGCCGTCGAGGTCGGCGGCGGCGAGGGCGCCCGGGCTGCTCCCGACGGGGACGTCGATCTTCGCCGCGAAGCCACCATCCCCCTGGTTCAGGAAGATCCCCACCTTGCCGTCGGTGACCGCCGCGACGGCGAGGTCGAGGAGCCCGTCGCGGTTGAAGTCCCCCACGGCGATGGGCTGGGGGCCTCCGCCTGCGAACAGGCCCTGGAAGTGGGCGAACCCGCCGTCGCCCCAGCCCAGGAGCACGCTCACCGAGCCGGCGACGCTGGAGTTGGCGGTGGCGAGGTCGAAGTGGCCGTCGCCGTTGAAGTCGCCGACGGTGATCGCCACCGGGAAGGGCGTGGTGGAATAGCTCGCCTCGGAGCTGAACCCGCCGTCGGGCTGGCCCATGAGCACGCCCACCGTGTCGTCCCCCGTGTTCGCGGTGGCCAGGTCGAGCCGGCCGTCGAGGTTGAAGTCTGCGGCAACGAGGTCCAACGGGTTCGCGCCGGTGGCGAACTCGACGTCCGGCAAGAGGCCGCCGTCGCCGTCGCCCAGGAGCACGCTCACCGAGTTCGCGCCCTCGTTGGCGGTGGCCAGGTCGAGCCGGCCGTCGCGGTTGAAGTCGCCCAGGGCCACGCCATTCGGTTGGGAGCCCGTGGCGACCGCGGCGGTGTTGGAGGGGAGGCTGAGCGGACAGCTCCACGAGACACCGCTGGTGGAGCCGCTCCCCGAGCCCGACGACGCGCCGGTGCTCCCCGACGAGGTGCCGCCGGAGGAGCTCGCGGAGCTGGCGCTGCCGCTGGTCCCCGAGCTCGCCGTGCCGCTGCTGCCCCCGCTCGAGCTGCTCGAGCTGCTGGTGGCGGAGGCGCTCGACGACGTTCCCGTCGACGACGAGGTGGAGCCGGCTCCCTGGGCGGCGCTCGTCCCGGTGGAGCCCGACGAGGAATCGCTGGTCGAGCTGTGGCTGCAGCCGCTTCCCCAGGTGACGAGAGGGACCAGGACCACG
The DNA here is from genome assembly GCA_018266075.1 of Deltaproteobacteria bacterium. GTDB lineage: Bacteria > Myxococcota > Myxococcia > Myxococcales > SZAS-1 > SZAS-1. The sequence continues at coordinate 5,376 of JAFEBB010000125.1, forward strand.
GCGCGCATCAAGCGTTGGAGCATTGCGTCTCCTACACCGGCATGCCACGGCAGAGGAGTCGTGGTCGCCTGGGGAAGATGGGAGGAGGAGGCCGCTCCCACCGGACCGACAGTATCGGTCCGTCACCACGCACTCGAAAGTGCAAGTTGAGAGCGATCTTGTGCCAGGCGCTCACCATCACGGTGGGCCGCGACCTCGGAGATCGACCCGGCGAGCTGTGCCTGCTGGGGTGACCTCCTCCGGTCGCCGGCGCGCTGGCCACGTCGCCGACGAGGCGAACCCGGTCCGGGCCCTGGAGTTGCGGCCCTTCGAGCTCTCTCAGAGCTCCCCGAGCGGGGCATGTGTCCATGTAGTTCATTCGTGTGGATCAAAAACCAACAAGGTTGTGGTTGCGCCACTCGACCCTTCGCCGGGTCGACTCGTTCGGTGGACACGGTCGCGCGCGCGTACGCGAAGCAGGTGGGCCTGACGCGGGCGCAAATGGGCGTCTTCGTGCCCTGGATGCGCAGGAAGTCGGCGAAGGAGACCGCGAGCGAGCGGGGCTGCAGCGTGGACACCGTGAAGACACACTTGAAGGTGATCCGGGTGAAGGCCGGGTTCTCGAGGCAGGGCGATTTGATCGATTTGTGCTGGAAGCTGTCGGGAAAGTGAGTGCTATGGCTTCGAAGGACGCGTGGTCATTTCTTCGCAGCCGCGGGGTAGGGTTTGATCAGGGCGCGGCTTCGTCCCCCGCGGCGCCATGAGGGCTAGAACGTTGAGACCCGCGCTGCTCCTCGCGCTCTTGCTTGTCTTGGCCCCGCGCTCTGCGTGGGCAATCGGTCAGCCTGAAGCGGAGGCCGGGGCGGGCGTGAATCTGAGCGGCGCGATTTCTCCGAGCTTCAGCGGTCGGTTCGGCCTCCGGGTTCTCGATTTTCTGTCGGTCGGCATTCGCGGACAGGTCGCACTCGGCAAGAACAAGCCTTCTCCCGCTTGTTTCTCTCAGACCTCCTGCGCCTACTCCTACCCTCCTGGCATTTACCGGGCCTGGTCCGCGTTCCCCGAGCTGCGCCTCAGCCTCACCAGGGGACACGTGGAGGGCGACGTGGCGCTGGGCGCCGGAGTGGGTTCGGTGCTCGGCTTCGTGCCTTTCTGGGCCGACAGCGAATCGCCCGGGCCGTTCTTCCAAGGCGCTCTGGGTGTCCGGTGGAACTTCGAGCGCGTGCCCCTCTACGTGCGCTTGGAGATCGGGCTCCAGCTGTACACGGATGTGCAGGTGCCTGCCGGGCCAAATCTCGGGCGCTGCGACCCGACGATCATCCAAAACAGTCCATGGGGTCCCTCGGAGATATCCGTGACGTGCGCGAGCTACGTGCTCATGCCCCAGTTGCTCCTGAACATCGGGTATCGCGCCGTCGCGCACTGAAGGCTGGCGGCGACGCGGACCGCGAGCGACCTGGGCTGCCGTGTGAACCCCGTGAGACCACCTGAAGGAGAGGCGCGCCGAAATGTGCCTCGACCCGCATGACTTGGAGAGGCTGGCTCATCATGGCCGCCCGCTCGACTCCGGCCGTGCGTCGGGGACGCCATCTTCGGCAAACCAGAGTCGCTTTCCCGCCCCGCACCCAGCGCATCCCGGGCGCGAATAGGATGGCGCCATGGGAACCTGGGGTCGCGGGCCTTTCGAGAACGACGCCGCGGGGGACTTTGCCGACACCCTCGCGCGCGGCGGCTTGAACAAGATCCGCAAGGCGCTCCGCTCCAGCTCCACGGACGCCGACGATTGCGCCGAGGCGGTCGCCGCGGCGGCGTGCGTCGCGGCCGCTCGGGGACAGGCGGTGGCGGGCTTTCCGGAGGAGCTCGCCCCTCGGTTGCCCGCGTGGAACAAGCAGCTCGTCGACGACGACGTGAGGCTGGCCAAGCAGCGCCTCGCGCAGCTCGCAAAGGACTCCGAGCTGGCCGAGCTGTGGCGCGCGTCCGACGCCGCGGGCTGGGCGCGAGCGCTGGGGGAGCTTCGCGCGCAGCTCGACCGCGCGCCGAAGCCGCTCGTCCGGGCTCCGAAGCCGCGCCTGCGCAAGGTCGCCGTGGGCGACGTGTTCCGGGTCGCGCTCGACGGTGATCGATGGGCGGCGGCCAAGGTGCTGCACCTCTCGACGTACTGGAAGTCCCAGGTGCTGGTCGGCGTCTATCCGGCGGGGGAGTCGTCGGGGCCCATGGTCGGCGTGGTGTCGATGCACATCCGGCCGCTGCGCGCGGGCGAGTGGCCCTTCCTCGAGAGGGCACCCGTCACGCGCGAGGAGGTCGCCAGCCTCCAGGGGCGCGTCCACGCCTTGTTGAAGCTCGACCTCGAGAGCCCCGAGGTCTCCATCGCCGAGGACGACGAGACCGAGCTGGGCCTCTGTTTCGCCAAGGCCGCGCAGCGCGAGGTGGCGGAGCTGGCGTTGCAACGGGCGTGACGCCGGGCTCGAGGCCGCCGCCGGCAACGGGTGATCCTCGCCCGCCGTTCCGCGCTCTGGCGCAGGCGGCCATGCCAACGCGCACGCGCTCGGTGATTCGAAGGCGATCGACGACGCCCAGGTCCGGGAGCTCGAGGAGCTCACCCGCCCACTCGCCGCGCCACCCGGCGTGCGCGTCTGCCCCATTGCGGATGGCGCCTTCCGCG
>JAFEBB010000126.1 GCA_018266075.1 Deltaproteobacteria bacterium
CGCTCAGCCACGCCTGCAGCTGCGGCACCTCGCTCCGCTTCCACTCCGCGCTCGTCCGCAGCGCCACGAACTTCCGCACCAGTGCGTCGATGGCGCTCGAGAGCAGCTCGGTCAGGTAGAGCCGCTCGTCGATCCGCTCCGTCTCCTCCTCCGCGATGAGCGTAGGCAGCTTCGCGCCGCGGACGTCGAGGTTCTCCGCATCGAGGGTGAGCTGGAACGTGCGCTCGCCCAAGGTGAGCTCGAGCCGCGCCTGCTGCACCAGGAGCCCGCCGGCCATCACCTGCTTGACCAGGAGCGCGTACGGCGCGGCCATGCCCTTGGCGGAGATCTCGGTGACCTCGCCCGCGAGCGCGCGCACCATGAGCCGATCGATGAAGAGCACGGTGAGCGGCTCGCCCTCGAGCTCGAGCAGCGACTCGCTCGACTCCGAGCGCCAGAGCAGCCACGTCAGAAACTCACGCCCGAGGTAGATGCCGCCGCGGAGCGCTTGCTCCTTGGTCTTCTCGGCCTCGACCTCTTTCGGGTCGCGCTCCTCCTTCGTGGCCTGGCCGTCGACGCCGGTCTCGCCGCGGAGGAACTGGGTCTCCGCGCTCGCCTTCCTAAACTTCGCCATCGCCGACCTCCGCACCGAAGAGCGCGCTGGTGGGCGCGAGGCTCTCCACATCCACCTTCGCCTCGCGCGCCAGACCGGCCACGGAGCGCGGCACCAATCTCAGATTCAACCGGTCCTCGAGGAGCTGCTGGATCTCCTCGACGAGCTTCTTCGACGTGGCCCAGAGCTGGAGCTGCTTGGTCTCCAGGTTCCAGCTCACGTCGGTGACCTTCACGCTGGGCTCAACGCGGTTGCGCAGCTTCTTGCGCAGGCCCTCGCGCGCCTCGCTCTTCTCGTGGCGCTTCGGCGGGTGGCCGTTCTCGGCCTCGAAGGCGCGCACCCACTTCTCCAGATCGGCCTTCAGCGTCCGCGCGGGGATCTTCAGCTGCTCCACGCGGAAGGCGAAGAGTGCGCGCTCGCCCTGGAAGAGGTTGCCCACGGCGAACTCGGTGGACTCCTGGTTCTCCAGCTCCACGAAGCCCGCCGCGCGGTCCTCTTCGCCGGCGCGATCGAGCGGCTCGAAGGCGCGGGAGCGCAGCGCGCGGGTGAGCCAGCCGCGGACGTCCTTGGGCGGATCGCCGGCGTGTTCGACGTGGAATCGGGTGAAGGTGACGGCGCCGCGAAGGATGGGCATGGGTCGCGGAGAATCCGATCCGGTCCTCTTGCCGTCAACCCACTCCGAGTCGCTCGACAGCCAGGGCATCCCATGTTGGCTGCTTGATTCGGGAAGAGGGTGACCCCGCGTTGTGGGCGCTGCGAACCCTATGGTGCGCGCATGTTCGCGCTGCGCGGTGTGGTCAAGGTGTTCGGCACCCAGGTCGCCCTCGACGTCGACCTGGAGCTGGCGCGCGGGCGGACCACGGTGCTCCTGGGGCCGTCGGGCTGCGGCAAGTCGACGCTCCTGCGCTTGTGCATGGGGCTCGCGACGCCCGACCGCGGCGAGGTGCGCTTCGATGGCACGCCGCTCGACGCGAGCGCGCGGCGCCGCATCGGGTACGTCATCCAGGAGGGCGGCCTGTTCCCCCATCTGACGGCGGCGGAGAACGTCGCCCTGCCACACCGCGCCGCGACGCCGCCGCACCCGCGAAGCGCCGACGCCGCACGGATCGACGAGCTGGCCCGGCTGGTGCAACTGGAGCGGTCGCTCCTGGCTCGCTATCCGCTCGAGCTCTCGGGCGGCCAGCGCCAGCGCGTGAGCCTGATGCGCGCGCTGGTGCTCGATCCCGAGGCGCTGCTCCTCGACGAGCCGTTCGGCGCGCTCGACCCGATCATCCGCGCCGAGCTGCAACACGATCTCGGCCGCATCGCGCGCACGCTCCACAAGACCGTGGTCATGGTCACCCACGATCTCGGCGACGCCGCCGCGCTCGCCGACGAGGTCATTCTCCTGCGCAGCGGACGCGTGGTGCAGCGCGGGACGCTCGCCGCGCTGGTGCACCAGCCGGTGGATCCCTTCGTCACGCGGTTCATCGACGCTCAGCGCGCGCCGTTCCGGGCGCTCGACGCATGAGCGCGGCCCGCGTCGCGCTCGCGCTCACGCTCCTCGGCGGATGCACGCGTGCGCCCACCGTCGTCGTCGGCTCGAAGAAGTTCACCGAGTCGGTGCTCATCGGCGAGTTGGCAACGCGTCTCCTCGTCGACCAGGGCGTCCCAGCGCGCCACGAGGCGCAGCTCGGCGGCACGCGCATCTTGTGGGACGCGCTCGTCGCCGGGCGCGTCGACGTCTACCCCGAGTACACCGGCACCTTGTGCCAGGAGATCCTGCACAGCGCCTGCGACGAGGCCACGCTGCGACGCGAGCTGGCCGAGCGCCACCTGGTGATGACGCGCTCGCTCGGGTTCGCCGACAACTACGTGCTGGCCGTGCGCCGCGACGTCGCGGAACGCCTGGGCCTGCGCACGATCTCGGATCTGGCGGCGCATCCCGAGCTGCGCTTCGGATTCAGCGAGGAGTTCCTGGCTCGCGCCGACGGGTGGCCCGCACTGCGCGCGCGCTATCGGCTGCCGCAGAGGGACGTCCGCGGACTCGATCACGACCTCGCCTGGCGCGGCCTCGACGCCGGAAAGCTCGACGTCGTCGACGCCTACAGCACCGATGCCGAGGTTCGCGCCTATCGCCCGGTGCTGCTCGTCGACAATCTGCACCAGTTCACCGACTACGAGGCAGTGCTGCTCTACCGCGACACGCTCGACCGCACCGCACGCGACGCCTTGTCGCACCTGGTGGGCGCCATCGACACCGAGGCGATGGCGGCGATGAACGCGCGGGCGCGGCTCGACAAGGAGCCCGAGGCGCGCGTCGCCGCCGAGTTCGCCGCCCGCCGCTTCGGCATCGCCGCCGCGGCGCCGGTGGAGCGGGAAGGGCGCTGGCACCGCATCGGCCAGCGTGCCGTCGAGCACCTGGTGTTGGTGGCGATCGCCATGGCCTTCGCCATCGTGCTCGGCGTGCCGCTCGGCATCGCGGCGGCGCGGCGGCGCAGGCTCGGGCAGTTCATCCTCGGCGCCACGGGGCTGGTACAGACGATTCCGTCGCTGGCGCTGCTGGTCTTCATGATTCCGATCTTCGGGATCGGCACCAGGCCGGCGCTGGTGGCGCTCAGCGTCTATTCGCTGCTTCCCATCGTTCGCAACACCGTCGCCGGGCTGGAGGGCATCGCGCCAGCCTTGCGTGAATCGGCGGCAGCAATCGGGCTGTCGCCGCGGCAGCGTCTGCGGCTCGTCGAGCTGCCCCTGGCCATGCCGTCGATCGTCGCCGGGGTGCAGACGGCTGCGGTGATCACCGTGGGCACGGCGACGCTGGGCGCGCTGATCGGCGCCGGCGGCTTCGGGCAGCCCATCCTGACCGGCATCCGCCTCGACGATACGCGCCTGATTCTCGAGGGCGCGATACCCGCGGCGGTGATGGCGCTCGCCGTGCAAGCGCTCTTTGCGCTCGTCGAGCCGCTCCTGGTGTCACGAGGCCTTCGCCTGCGTCGGCGCGAACGTTGAGGCTCGCCGCCGCGCGCTTGCTACATCCCGCTACGCGGTCGAGCGTCAGATCCGGGCGCGAGAATCGGCGCATGAACCCAATGGTGATTTGTGTCCTCGCGGGCTTCGCGGGGCTCGTGGTGGGCGGCCTGCTGGTCGCGCTGGCGCAGCTCGGACGAACCGCCACCGCCCAGGCCGAGCTCGCGAAGCTGACCGAGCGCGCGCTGCTCTTCGAGCGGGAGCTGAAGCGCCGTGAAGGGCTGCAGCTCGCCGATGCCGCGGATCGCGAAGCGCTGCGCAGGGATCTGGCCGCCGCCCGCGAAGCGCTCGCGACCGCCAACGAGCGCGCCTCGCTCGTTCCCGTGCTGCAACGCGATCTCGAGCTGGCCGAGGCGGAGCTCAGCGCGCTCACCGCGACCAATGCCGAGCTCTCGTCGCGGATGGAGGAGCAGCAGCGGAGCAGCGAGGAGAAGCTGCAGCTTCTGCAAGACGCCGAGGCGAATCTTGGAGAGCGCTTCAAGAACCTGGCGAACGAGATCCTCGAGCAGAAGACGCAGAGGTTCACCGACCTCAACCAGGAGCGGCTCGGCGACCTGCTCAATCCGCTCAAAGAGCAGCTCACGGCCTTCAAGGCGCGGGTGGATGCGGTCCACGAAAAGGACATCGAGGATCGCAGCGCGCTCAAGCAGCAGGTCGAGGCGCTCAAGTCGATGAACGATCGGCTGTCGAACGAGGCGAGCAACCTCGTCGATGCCCTCCGCGGCTCGACCAAGACCCAGGGCAACTGGGGCGAGCTGGTGCTCGAGCGCATCCTCGAGGCGGCGGCGCTTCGGAAGGGACACGAGTTCGATGTCCAGGAGAACCACACCCTCGACGACGGCAAGCGCGCCATTCCGGACGTCACCCTTCACATGCCGGGCGAGCGGCACCTGGTCATCGACTCGAAGGTCAGCCTGCTCGCGTACCAGGAAGCGACGACGGCCACGGACGACGAGGCGCGCGCCGCGGCGATCCGCCGGCACGTGGACTCCGTGCGCACGCACGTGCGCGGGCTCGCTGCCAAGAACTACCAGGAGCTGTACCGGCTCAAGTCGATCGACTTCGTGGTGATGTTCGTGCCCATCGAGCCGGCGTACATGCTGGCCATCGAGTACGCCCCGGAGCTCTGGCAGGACGCGTGGAGTCGGAACGTGTTGCTGGTGAGCCCGTCGACGCTGCTCTTCGTGCTTAGGACGGTGGCCCACCTCTGGCGCCAGGAGAGCCAGCAGCGGAACGCGCTCGATATCGCCCGGCGTGGCGCGGAGCTCTACGACAAGCTCGTCGGGTTCGTGGAGGACCTGGAGAAGGTCGGCAAGGCGCTGGGCAGCGCGCAGGAGGCGTTCGCGGGCGCGAAGAGGAAGCTGCACGAGGGCAAGGGCAACGTCATTCGGCAGGCGGAGATGCTCAAGGAGCTGGGCGTGAAGCCCACCAAGAGCTTGCCCAGCGCCGTGGTCGAACAAGCGATGCTCGATGCGGCAGACAATCCCAATGCGAACGACGATGCGGCGGAGCCGTCGTTGAAGGTCGCGGGGTGAGCACTCAACAGCGGCTACCTTCGAAATGCCGCCGCGTGACCCGTTTCGATCATTCTATTTAATTCGTCAGTACTGACGAGTCTCGCCGCCTGCTCGTTCTCGGCCTGAGCGTTCGTATCCGACAAGAGTGTGTTGTCCGTGCAAATGCACACCCGGATGCCGCGCGCGGCCCACTTCGGCAGCGGGTGCAATTCAGCTTCGCTCACCGCTCCCGTGTGGACATTGCTGGTCACGCACGCCTCGACCACGATTCCCTGAGCGAGAACCGTATCCACGAGCTTGGAGTCATCCAGCAACGTCGTCGCGTGCCCGAGCCGATTGGGACGCAGCGCCCTCACCGCATTGGCGATCTCCATCGCGGGTCGGCCTTCACCACTGTGGACAGTCCTGCCCAATCCAATGTCGGCCGCGCGCTTGAACGCTGGCGTGTATTCCTCAATCGGGAAGTTCATCATCGCGGGGCTCCCAGCGATGTCGATGCCCACGACGGACTTGCGCGTGCTCGCGCACGAGACGAGCCGATTGAGCAGCTCGGGAGGCTCGCCATAGAGGCCGCACAGGATCAGTCCCGCGCGTCCGGCGACACCGGACGTCGCGGCATCCACGATCTCTTCCATCGGCGCGCCACAGTGAAGCTGCGGAGCGAATCGAATCTCCAGCGTTGTGACGCCATCGCGGAGCGCGTCCTCGCAGATCTCCGCTGCGACCCGCTCGACCTCTCGTGGATTCTGGATGAGCGACAACACGAGCGCGAAGCGCTCGAGCGCAGCCTCCAGTCCAATGCCCTTTCGAAATGCGAGATCGCGAGGGACCTGCATTCCATTTCGATCGGCGAGCTCCAGGAGCGTCGACTTCCGCAGGCTGCCGTCGAGGTGTCGGTGGAGATCTGCAAAGCCGCTCATGGGGCCCTCGGTTCGCTGTGAGTTTCGCAGTTGAAGTCTCGAATGGCACGCCGCACCGGAGGGCCGATAGCATCGCTCCATGCTCCTTCCACTCTTGCTCGCGTCCTCGCTGGCGTCCTCCGTCGCCCAGCTTCCCGACGATGTGCCCTCGCCCCCGCCTTGCACCTGCCTGGGCGTGGTGGAGCACGACTACGACTTCATCGAGACGCAGTCGAAGACCGGCAACCTCAAGGCCTACGGCCGCCGCTGGACTTGTCGGTTCGACTGCAAGCTCGACAAGCTGAAGTGGGCCGACGCGCTCAAGGGCAAGGGCTGGGAGATCATCAAGGCCTCGGACCAGATCGTGATGGCGCAGAAGGGCCAGGACCGCTTCCTCAAGTGCGTGAGCGACCTGACGGTCTTGCAGCGGGGAGAGCCGCCGCCGTTCGAGCTGCCGCCCCCGCCCGAGACCTCCGAGGAGCTGACGGCGGACGTCGAGCGCCCGTGGTTGGGGCCCGTTCCGGGCGCGATTCCCGACAAGCGCGAGCTGGTGATGACCCCGCTCGACGTGACGAATCCCAAGACGGGCTCGACGTTCCTGAAGCCGCCGTACGTGCGGTTGAGCTATCAGCTCCCGCGGACGCTGGCCGAGGTGGGCATCCGCAACATGTTCCAGCGGGCGCTGGCCAAGGTCGGCTGGGACGTGCTCACGCCCGGCAACGACGGCGGCATCCTCATCGCGCACTACGCGCGCTCGGGCCGCGACCTCTGGGTCAAGGTGAGCGCAGTCACCGGCTACAAAGTCGAGATGGCCGACGTGTCGGCGCAGGAGGCCTGGGCCAAGCTGCAGCAGGCGCTCGACAAGGACGGGCACGTGGCCGTGTACGGCCTCTACTTCGACACGGGCTCGCCGAAGCTCAAGCCCGAGTCGGAGCCGGTGCTGCAGCAACTTCGCGCGCTGCTCGAAAAGAGCCCTTCGCTCAAGCTCGAGATCCAGGGGCACACCGACAACACCGGCAAGAGCGACGCGAACCAGACGCTCAGCGAAGCGCGAGCCCAGAGCGTGGTCGCGTGGCTGGTCCAGCACGGGGTCGCGCAGGCGCGGCTCACGGCGCGCGGCTACGCGGACCAGAGGCCGGTGGCCGACAACAAGACGCCCGAGGGCCGCGCCCTCAACCGCCGCGTGGAGCTGTCGCGCAGCCCCTGACCGCGGCATCTTACAAAGTATATAAATAAAGGACCGCCGCGTGACCGCGCCCGATGAAGGGACGGTCCGCGGCGGTGGGTGAGGGCGACTCAGGAGGTCGAAGGGCCTACGGGCCGCACACGCAGTCCCCGCTCGTGGAGTCGCAGGCGTACGACCCGCAACCCCCGGGGGTGTTCTGGCAGTAATCGGCCGTGTCGCAGAAGCCCGGGACCGTGGAGGTGTTGCAGAACCCGCTCGCACAGTCGGCGTTGGCGTTGCACGACGCGCAGATCGCGCCGGTGCCGCTGCCGGTGGTGCCGGTGGTCCCCGTGGTCGACCCGGTGGTGGTGCCACCGGAGCTCAGACCGCTGCAGAGGCTGGCGCAGGGGCTGGCGCAGACGGAGTTGCCGCACTCGCACGAGGCCAGGGAGAGGAAGAGCGAGGCGCCGTTGGGGTAGCTGCTTGCGCAGGACTGC
>JAFEBB010000127.1 GCA_018266075.1 Deltaproteobacteria bacterium
CGTGTTCGGCTTCCACGAGCTGTTCCACGCGTTCACGCTGGCTGCGAGCGCTGCGCACTTTGCCGTAGTGGCCGCGCTCGTTCGCGAGGCGCAGAGCTTGGAGCACGGCCAGAAGCGTTCGATCGCCCATTGCGCTACCCGGTTCGACCGCTTGGCCTTGCCTGCATCTGCGCGGCAGTAGAGGCGATCCACCTCGGACGCGATGATGGCTGGACCGCTGGTCGACATCGCCAGCCGCCCCGGATGGCGTCGTCGAGGACCAGGCGGAGCTGGCACGAAGGCTCGGCGTCAGCAGGGCGAGGTGACGCAGGCGATCAACGCGGGAGTAAGCGCAATCCGTTGAGAAAAAAGGCCGTCATGTTCCGGAGAGCTGTTTGGGTTCGGCGCCATCCAACTGCTTCTGGACCGCTCCAATGGCGGCGGGCAACTCATCCTTGGGCAGGATCTGCGCGAGCCGTCCGGCGGCAGCATCAACGTGGCACGATGTCCTGTGAAGATCCGAACCGCCGCATTCGAATATCTACGCGAGGCAAGCGGGTTCGATTGCTCGGTGGATGAGAGCTATCGACTCCGCCTGCCAGTCAGCGACCTCGTCTCGGGAATTGGGATCCGTTGGAGTGGGTGGAGCGCGGACTTCGTTGACGCAGAGGATCGACTCGCAGCACAGGATCCAACTGCACGCGGAGACGGTCCGAGCGCTCTTCTTATTCGCGAAGATCTCCTACGCGAGTACCTCGCGCGCGAGAAGCTCACCATTTGCTGGGCCGTGCTCGGCGAAAAGAGGGTCCTCGGTCGAGGCTTTGGCACTGGTCCCCACCACCCGGCGCTCCGAATGTCTGGCGCATTCGTGCTCGGCGAGAATGGGCCTGTCGGGTTCGTCAAACGCCTTCTCGACGATCCTGCGGCCTCGGCGTCCTCGACGAACGTGATCAACGTTGTGCGGCGGGGCAATTGAGTCGAGCCCCCGGGCCGAAACGCGAACTTGCTCGTTCTTTTCCGTTTCTCATGCCGCCAGCAGAGCTACACGAACCTGACTCTGCGGGAAATGAATAGGCGTTTGCCGCGGCCCGAGGAGTAGGCACGGATCCAGCAGACCCGGAGCGGGGCCGCGGTCAAACGGCACGTTGAACGAAACCGGGCTCGGTCTTGCTCAGTCCGGCTCTATGGCGAAGAGCATCGGTGGCCGTCTTCTTCTCCCCCAGACTGCTCGCCAGAGACCAGTGGGGTCGAGAAACCGGGCGGCGCCGCCAACGGTTGAATGGGTAGGAGTGTGCCATCATGGCGACGTGAAGCCGACCACCGCCAAGCTGCACGCCGCCTGTTCCGCCTCGTTCGAGGCCGCGGAGAACAAGAAGCGCCTCGACGTGCTCCGCAACCTGCTCGACGCCGGCGCCGATCCGAACGCGCGCGGCAAGGACCGCGCTGCACGCGGCGGCGCGCTCCGGGACCCCGGAGATGGTCGCCCTGCTGCTGGAACGCGGTGGCGATCCGAACATCGCCGAGAGCGAGTTCGGCAGCTACCCGGTGCACTTCGCGCTGGACCGCAAGGCACCCATCCTGCGCGCTCTCTTGGAGGGTGGCGCGCGCGCAAACGTAAAGGATTCGCTCGGCTTCACTCCTGCCATGCGCAGCAAGCGCAAGGACATTCGCGCCCTCCTGGCCAGGAAGCCAATGCCGAGAAAGAAGTCTGCCGGGCCGGACCTCGGGCCGCTGTTCGCTGAGGCGCGCGGATTGAAGAAGAAGGTGCTCAGCGGTGTGCCCGTTGCATTCCTCAAGAAGAGCAGCCGTGCGCTGTTCGATGAGTGCGACCTATCGCCCCACGCATTCCCGGAGCTGCACCCCATTGGCGATCTGAGCGGCCGGCTCCTCGTGGTTGACGGCTCGAAGGCTCCGCTGCCGGTACTCGTGTTCGATGAGGGCGAGTTCACACGTCTGGCGCCGAGTTGGAAGGCGTTCGTGGCGAAGTTGCGCTAAGGCCGCTGCCCATCGTGTCCGCCAGCCAACGGTCGGGCGGTCACCAGCCATCGCTGGGTATGGGGTTGTACTCGACGCCCTTCACCCGCTCCTCGCGATGGTTCACGGTGATGACAACCCGCGTGATCGAGCTGCGGGCGCGTGCGACCACCTCGAGCCGCCGAAGGAGCGCCGAGTAGATGTCGGTCCTCACCGCGAAGTTGGTGCTGCCCGCGACGGAGAGACCGTTGCGCTGCCATTTCTTGCGCGGGTCGAAGCTGGAACCCGCAAGGGCCTTGAGTTCATAGAAGCGCGAGTTGGCTTGATTGCAAAACAGCAGAAGCACCGCGTCGATGGCCTCCATCGCGTCGCCCGTCGATGCTGCGTCCACGTCGAGGTCAATGCGGACGGAGCGCCAGTACTCATCATCACCGGTGGGCGGCTTCGCGTCGAAGTGATTCCCGTCGACGAGCTCGGGCCAGCCCACGAGCTCGAACGGCAGCTCGCGGCGCCAGCGGCGGAACTCCGCGAAGCTCGGTTTCTTCGTGCGCGTGCCGAGGCGGATGACGACGGCCACCAGCGCGAGCCCGGCCACGATCGGAATCGCGATCTTCGGTGGCGCCTCAAAGATGAGGGCGATACCGGCGACGATCGCTGCGACGACGATGACCACCGCCAGTTCGACCCACAGTGACCCCGGATGCAGCGCGCGGTAGACCTCGATGCGCTCGTCATCGGGCGGCGTCGACTTCGGCGGTTTCCCGTGCGGTGGTGGTGCGGCTTTCTTGTCGGCGGCGCGCTTTTCATCTTTCGCGCGCTCGGCTTTCGCCTCGTCCACCCATTTGCCGATGTCGTCGGCCATGGCTGAGCCTAGCACCCGGTCCCGCGCGGCGAGCTGAAGAAGCGGCAACGCTCGGCGCGCGTGGTGACGAGCTCGGCACCACCCTCCGCGCGGTGCTTGGGCGGTTGATCGTGGAGAGTGTGGATGAGGTGTGGCTGCCGTTGATGAAAAGGGGCGGGGCGTCGGTAGCACGGCCAAACCCACGCGCCTCTTCGACCTCGGCGAACGCGGTCAGGAGCTGGGGTACTGAGCTTCCCCAGCCCTCGTAGCCCCAGGAGAATGCGGTCAGCATCCGCCGACGATAATCCACGCGGAAAGTCGTGCTCGTCGGATTCAGCGGACTGGGTTCATGCGGCTCGGTCGCCCGCACTGATCTGCGCCAGTTCGCTTAACGGCACGTCTCGCTCTTCGGTCCCCCAGACGGTTCGCCAGAGAAGCCCGTGGGGTCGAGAAACCAGGCGGCGAAATCGGTGCTCCGAGACGCTCGATTCACCGCGCTGGCCAAATCCCCTCGCCGTCTTCGCCACTTCGCGCGATCCCGCAAAGACGAAGGCCCACTGACTCGCGTCAGTGGGCCCTCTTTGAGCTCCCCATTGTGCTCGTTCCACCAACAAAGTCTGGGCCTAGTGTTCTGCGGGACTTACGAGACGCTCCCGCAGACGCCGAGGCTCGCAGTCGTGCTCGCTCGCGCCTTGCCCAGGGCAGCGGTAGATTTGGGCCATGGAACCCGGCGTCGGCCAGCCCCTTGATGAGAACCCGGTCGCTCAAGCGCTTGCAGCGCTGGGTGCCCCGCTCCTGTCGGTGCGTCCACGCGCCGGCGCTGAGCCCGAGGCGACCCTGGCCGCAGCGCTCCTGCTCGCACATCGAGAGGCCGTCGTTCTCCGCGCGGTTCCCGTCGTGCTCGCGCGGCTCGCCGACAAGCTCGATTGGGGGCGCCTCGAGGCGGGCGCGCGAGCTTGCGGAGAGCTCTCCACGCTCGGCTTTACCTTGGAGCTCGCGGGGCGCCTGTCGGGCCGGGCGGACCTAATCGAGAGGGCGAAGGGCCTGCACGCCTGGGCTGAACCTGGCCATCGATACTTCTTCGAGCCGCGCAACGATTACGACCGGCGCCTGGCGGAGCTGCAGACTCCGGAGGTCGCTCGCGCGTGGGGGTTCTGGCTCAACATGGGCGAGGACGCCTTCCGCAGCCTGTTCGAGCGGCATGCAACCTGAGAGCGGCGCAGCGGAGCTCCACCGCTACCTGCGCGACGTGGACGCCGAGCTCGCTGAGCCCACAGCCATCATCATGATCGGTGGCGCAGTGGTGTGTCTGGCGTTCGCGTCGCCGCGGTCCACTCGCGACATCGACCTCTGGCAGAACGCGGAACAGGCGTTCTGGGAGGCCTGTGCACGCGTCGATGCACGCGGGAACGGGGTTCCGGTCCAGGTCGCCGCAGTGGCCGAGGCGCCGTACACGTTCGAGGACAGGCTCCGCGAGCTGCCTCTCGGACTCAACAAGCTCCGCGTTCTCGTACCAGAGGCTCACGACCTCGCGATGATGAAAATCGCCCGCGGCGATCAGCGCGACCTCGAGGCCGTCGAGGCCATTCACCAGGCGAGCCCGCTCGTGGCGGAGACGCTCCTCGAGCGCTTCCGTGAGACTGAGGTCACCGGTCGGCGGCAGCTCTTTGAAATCAAGCTGCTCGACGCGATCGCGCGTCTGTTTGGCGAAGATCGGGCGCGCGCCATGGAGGCGGAGCTGGCTCGCTCGAAGGAGAAGTAGGCCCCGGCATGGCGGTTGGGTCCTGCGATGAGGATTTCATGATCGATGAAATCGCCGAAGCGCTCGCCGCGCTGAACTCCAAAGGCACGTTCGCCACGGGGCTCACTTGTCCATCCAGCGAGCTGCAGCTCCGGGTTGAAGGGGTCGGGCCCATTCACTTTCCCGTCTCGTCCGCGACGGCCAAGAAGCTGGCAAAGCTGGCCCAGCCGGCGCTCTTCGGCAAGCGGACGAGGACGATCTACGACCCCGAGGTGCGCGACACCGGTGAGATCCCCGCCAAGCAGATCCGGGTCGACGGGTGTTGGGCGCGCGCGTTGGAGCTGCAGCTCGAGCACATCCGGCGCCGCCTGGGCCTTTCTGCGGAGACCCGGCTGGAGGCGAAGCTGGACAAGCTGCTCGTCTACGGTCCGGGCCAGTTCTTCGCGCCGCACCAGGACTCCGAGCGCTCAAACACGATGATCGGCACGCTGGTTGTGGAGCTGCCGAGCTCTCATCAGGGCGGCGCGGTGGTGGTCGAGCACCGGGGCGCGAAGCGGACGTTCTCCGGCGCCCGTCGAGGCAATTCCGAGCTCTCGTTGCTGGCGTTCTACGCAGACTGCCGCCACGAGGTGAAGCGGGTCGAGCACGGCTACCGCATTACGCTCACCTACCAGCTCCACGCCCACGCGCTTTCGAGGCGAGGAGGCACGGCCGCGGTCCGGGTCCCGGCGGTGGAGCGCCTCGCCGAGTCGGTGCGCGCGTACTTCGCCACCCCCGTTTCGTCGGGCTACGGCTCGGCGCCGCTCGAGGGCCCAGATAGGCTCATCTACCTGCTCGACCACGAATACTCCGAGCGGAGCCTGGCCTGGAATCGCCTCAAGAATGGAGACTGCGTGCGCGCTCAAGCGCTGCGCGAGGTTGCCCGACCACTCGACTGCGAGATCCACCTCGCGCTCGCCGACGTGCATGAGAACTGGGCCTGTGCGGATGGCGAGGACGGGTACGGCGACCGGTACGACGAAGAGAACGAGGGTGACGAGGACGACGTCGACGAGGGCGAGGAAGAGGGTGACTACGAGCTCCTCGATCTTCTCGACACGGACTTGGAGCTTAGACATCTCGTCGCCGCTGATGGGAGCAAGGCGAATGCACGTATCCGGCCGTCGATGGACGAGGTCTGCTTCGCGCGCGCGTCGCACGAGCTGAAGCCCTTCAGGACCGAACACGAGGGCTACATGGGGAATTATGGCAACACGGTGGACCGCTGGTACCACCGCGCTGCCGTGGTGCTCTGGCCCCGCGCGCGTAGCTTTTTTCTCCGCGCCAAGGCGGAGCCGTCTTGGGCCATCGCACAGATCGCAAGGCTTCTTCGCTCGGGCCAGACCGAGCAGGCGCGACAGCGGCTCGCCGAGGTCCTGATCATCTGGGAACAGTCGGTTCGTGGAGCTGACCCGGCCGTGGCTGCTCTGCCGGTGCTCAAGCTCGCCCGCGAGCTCGACGACGCCGAGCTCGCGGCGCGACTGCTCGGCCCCCTTGGCTTGACCGCAATGACCGGCGCTGCTGCCGAGACGTTCAGCGAGAGCGTCGAGCACTTCGGTCCCGAGTGGGGCAGGCGGCTCGTGGTCGCATGGACGGCCCGGCCCCGATACGACGCGTCGGATTGGCGGCCAGGCTTCGCGCGCCTGGGCGGAGCGCTTCGCGCGGCCGGTGAGTCGGCGCGGGAGCTCGGCATCTGGATGCTCGTGGAGGACATGGAGTCGCTCCGCGACGATCTGGCTCACTTTCAAGAAGAGCCCAGTCGACCCCGCCGAAGCTCAGAGCGCTTCGTGCTCGAACACGCACGCCAACTCCTCGAGACCGCCGTCGCGCTGGATGCAAGTCGCTCAGGTGACGAGTTGGCGCGGTTGCTTGCGGACCCCACCGAAGGCCTGCCTGCGGCCACCGCGGTCGCCCTCCTGAAGCGGCTCGCGAAGGACTTCAGGCCTGCCGCGACCCGCGCCATGCGCTTGGCACCATTGCACGAGCGGCTGGTTCGCGAGCTGGCGGCTCAGGTGCGCTCCCCGGCGCGCGCCGACGACGACTGGTCGATTGCGCTGAAGCGCCGTTGCGACTGCGAGCTCTGCGTGGAGCTGGGGCAGTTTCTCCGCGCCCCGGAGCAGATCGAGCTGCGTTGGCCAGTCTCGGCGGAGAAGCGCCAGCACGTCCATCACGCGATCGACGACGATGAGCTGCCGGTCAGCCACCAGACGGAGCGCCGCGGGAGCCCGTACACGTTGGTTCTCAAGAAGCTGCCGGCGCTGTTCGCTTGCGAGGCGAAGGCGCGCGCCGAGCACGAGGCGCAGCTCGCGTGGCTCGAGAAGAACCGAGGTCGCTTCGTGGAGTAGGCAGGTCGGGCGCGCGAATGGCTCGACTTACCTTCGCCCTTCTGGCCCGACTCGCGCACGAGCGGCGAGCAGGGCTCCGTCCGAGCGAGCGTCGGCGCGAATAGGGCAGGGCGAGGTGGGTTCGGAGCGGCACGACTCGGTTCTCCCCGGGCCGCCAGGTGGCCATGCCCTCCATCGCTCGCCGCGCGCTCGCGGCGCACACGACCGCGGCGCTTGAGCTCGCGGCAGTCTTCATCCGCATCGGTCTGGCCATCGCGGACTACGCCACCTGGGTGGACCGCAAAGGGAAGTACCTCATCGGCTCGGTGAGAACCTTGCGAAACGCGCTCCTCGTCCAACTCGGTCGCGCGAAGCCCATGCTGTTCCCGCGCTGTCGCCGAGCGAGCAACCGCACGCCTGAGCACATCGAGCGCGAGGTGGCCCGGCTCCACGAGGCGCAGCGGCACCTTGGACATGGGCAGCTCGCGTTGCTGCTCGAGCGCGTGGCTGGCGTGCGGCTGGCGCGCGAGACCGTCCGGGCGATCCTGCGACGGCGCCGCGACTTGATCTTGGAGATGACGGCCGCGCGCAAGAAGCCGCTGAAGCGAATCTACGTCAACGGCCCGA
>JAFEBB010000128.1 GCA_018266075.1 Deltaproteobacteria bacterium
AACTGGCCGACGGTGAGATCCCGGCCGCGTTCCCCGCGTGCGCGGGGATGAACCGGAAACACTCGAAGACGGGGTGCTGACATACCGGCGTTCCCCGCGTGCGCGGGGATGAACCGGAACCCCTCCAGCGACGACGACGCGACCGACAGCGTTCCCCGCGTGCGCGGGGATGAACCGTCCGAGCCTCCGAGGAGGACCGCCAGGTCCGCCGCGTTCCCCGCGTGCGCGGGGATGAACCGGTGCCCATGCAACCGGCCAACGACCAGCCCGCCGCGTTCCCCGCGTGCGCGGGGATGAACCGGCGATGGAGGAACTAGAGCACGTGGCTAAGCAGCGTTCCCCGCGTGCGCGGGGATGAACCGTCGGCCGCGGGGACGCTGGCGAGCTATGCCGCGCGTTCCCCGCGTGCGCGGGGATGAACCGTCCCCGGCTCAGGCTTCGCGTCGTCGGTGGGCGCGTTCCCCGCGTGCGCGGGGATGAACCGAGGCTCCAGCGCCAATCGGTGCGGATGCTCATGCGTTCTCCGCGTGCGCGGGGATGAACCGATCGGAACGGCCCGGGTCTTGTCGGTCACCGGGCGTTCCCCGCGTGCGCGGGGATGAACCGAAGACGCGCGGGTTGAGATTGGCGGTTGCCGTGCGTTCCCCGCGTGCGCGGGGATGAACCGCCTTCGTGGTCGGGGGCATCCAATACGCGGACGCGTTCCCCGCGTGCGCGGGGATGAACCGATGTTCGAGCCTGGCGACGAGGACAGACTGATGGCGTTCCCCGCGTGCGCGGGGATGAACCGCTCACCTTCGTCTTCCCGGCCCGAAGTGACGCGTGCGTTCCCCGCGTGCGCGGGGATGAACCGTACCAGGTGCCCGAGCTCCACGTGAGCACGTCGCGTTCCCCGCGTGCGCGGGGATGAACCGGGCACCATCGACGCCGAGCGCGACATGCCCCCGCGTTCCCCGCGTGCGCGGGGATGAACCGGGTCCGGAGTATGCGGACGTGCCGCAGGATGAGCGTTCCCCGCGTGCGCGGGGATGAAACGTAGTCATGAACGCCCCGCGCCTCCTGCCTCCGGCGTTCCCCGCGTGCGCGGGGATGAACCGCCCTATCACCCGGTGCGCGAGTTCCTCCTCGGCGCGTTCCCCGCGTGCGCGGGGATGAACCGAGCTCCGCCACCACGAGCGCGGCCGCCGTGCGGCGTTCCCCGCGTGCGCGGGGATGAACCGAACGGCGGGAACGTCTACCTCTGCGTCACCGGCGCAATCCCCGCGTGCGCGGGGATGAACCGAGGCAGGGCTCCCAGGTGTGTCGGAAGTAGTGCGTTCTCCGCAGCGCGGGGATGAACCGCACATCGTCGCGTTCGCGCAGTTGCTCGACCTGCGTTCCCCGCGTGCGTGGGGATGAGCCGCCCAGGGTGCCGGCCAGGTCGTCGGTGTCCCTGCGTTCCCCGCGTGCGCGGGGATGAACCGTTCCCGGTGGCCGAGCGCGGGTAATGATGAAGTGGCGTTCCCCATGGGGGTGAAACCGTGCGTCTGACGGCTGGTCACAGCGTGTCCGACGCGTTCCCGTGTGCGCGGGGATGCGCCGCCGACCGAAATGCTGCTCGCGTATCGCGCCCGCGTTCCCCGCGGTGCGCAGCCGGCAACAAGTCAGCAGCAACTGCTACTCGTCGTCGGAGTGCTTCTTCTTTTTCTTCTTGGGCGCGTCGTCGTCATCGCCGCCCGACTTCTTGTCGCCGGACGCACCGGGATCGGTGGGGTCCACGTCGCCGCGGGGAACGGCGTCGTCGGTGTGCTTGGGCTTGGCGGAGACGGGGGTGGCGTCTTCGTGGTGCGTCAGCGGCGGAGGCGCGTCCTTGTGGGGCCGCGCGCCGTTGGAGCCCGCGAGCTGCGCGCGCCGACGCTGGCCATCGAGGACGTCCTTCGTGTCCGCGCGGTCGCGCAGGAACTCGTCCTTCTCCTGGTTGAGGTGGAACTCCGCCTCTTCGTGCTCCTGCTCCTCTCTGTTGAGCTCCGCCTCCTGGCGCTCCTTCTTGTGCGAGGAGGGCTTCGCCTCCTCCTTCTTCTCGGTGTTGCTGAGGTCGTCCTCGCCGGAGACGTCGTCCAGCGGGTCGTGGGCGAGGGCCACGGCCGGCGGCGCGAGCAGGGCGGCGCAGAGGAAGGCGGAGAGCAGGTGACGGCGCGTCATGGCCGGCATCCTACTCCGAACCGGGGAGTTGGGGGCTGGGGGCTCGGGGCTGGGGGCTGGTTGGAGATGCGCTAGAT
The DNA here is from genome assembly GCA_018266075.1 of Deltaproteobacteria bacterium. Taxonomy (GTDB): domain Bacteria; phylum Myxococcota; class Myxococcia; order Myxococcales; family SZAS-1; genus SZAS-1. Next base: position 2,259 of record JAFEBB010000128.1, read on the forward strand.
TCATCCGAGCATGTCCGAAGTCCGCGTGAACCTCATCGTGACCGGCCGCGTGCAGGGCGTCTTCTATCGCCAGAGCACGCTGCAGGAGGCCCAGCGGCTGGGCCTGCGAGGGTGGGTCGCGAACCTGCCGGACGGCTCCGTGGAGATCGAAGCAGAAGGCGACGAGGCCGCGGTCGCCGACCTGGTCGCCTGGGCGAAGGTCGGGCCGCCGGCCGCTCGAGTGGAGCACGTGCGCGAGCGCAAGCTCTCGCCCACCGGCGCGGACCGCACCTTCATGGTCCGCCACGGCTGAGCGCTGGCGTGCGTTGACAGGTCAGCACCTGCGTCCTTATATGCCGCGTTCCGCGCCACGCTCGCGCACGAGGACGCCCATGCAATTCCACGAGAACATCCTCTCGGCCATCGGCCACACGCCGCTGGTCAAGCTCAACAAGCTCGTCGGCCCCGACGACGCCACCGTGCTCGTGAAGTGCGAGTTCATGAACCCCGGCTCCGCCATCAAGGACCGGATGGCCGTCCACATCATCAACAAGGCCGAGAAGGCCGGCCTGCTCAAGCCCGGCGGCACCATCGTCGAGAACACCAGCGGCAACACCGGCTTCGCGGTGGCCATGGTGGCCGCGGTCCGCGGCTACAAGTGCATCTTCACCATGCCGGACAAGATGAGCACCGAGAAGGTGAACGCCCTCAAGGCCATGGGCGCCGACGTGGTGGTCACGCCGACCAACGTGCCCGCCGAGGACCCGCGCAGCTACTACGAGACCGCCAAGCGCATCGCCCGCGAGACGCCGGGCGCGTTCATGCTCAACCAGTACCACAACCTCGACAACATCGAGGCCCACTACATGAGCACGGGCCCGGAGATCTGGGAGCAGACCGACGGCAAGCTCGACTACTTCGTCGCGGGCATCGGCACCGGCGGCACCATGAGCGGCACCGGCAAGTTCTTGAAGGAGAAGAACGCCAAGGTGCAGAACATCGCCGTGGACCCCATCGGCTCCATCTACTACGGCTACTTCAAGACCAAGAAGGTCGGCCCCAGCCACGTGTACAAGGTCGAGGGCATCGGCGAGGACATGGTCTGCAAGGCCATGGACTTCAGCGTCGTCGACGACGTGCGCCAGGTGGACGACAAGCAGAGCTTCATCGCCGCCCGCCGGCTCGCGCGCGAGGAAGGCGTCTTCGGCGGTGGCTCCAGCGGCGCCGCGGTGCACGTGGCCGTGCAGCTCGCCAAGGAAGTGGGCAAGGGCAAGACCATCGTGGTCATCCTGCCCGACTCCGGCTCGCGCTACATCACGAAGTTCTACAGCGACGAGTGGATGAAGGACATGGGCTTCCTGGATCCCAAGTCCACCGCGCCGACCGTCCGCGACCTCGTGGCCAACAAGAAGGACAAGGTCATCACCGCCAAGAAGGGCGAGAAGGCCCTGGCGGTGGTGGAGCGCATGAAGGCGCACGGCATCAGCCAGGTGCCGGTGGTCGACGACCGCGAGCACGCGGTGGGCATGATCCACGAGACCGACCTGCTCGACGCCATCATCAAGGGTCAGAACAAGCTCGGCGACACCATCGACGCGCACATCACGCCGCTGCAGGGCGTGGTCTCGCTCGACACGCCGGTGAACAAGCTGCGCGACATCTTCGCCGAGGAGAACGTGGCGGTGGTGAAGGAGGCGGAGAAGGTGACCGCCATCATCGCCAAGATCGACCTCATCGAGTTCCTCGCGGGGCATATCTGAGAGTTCGCTGATTCGATGAGCTGGCCTGAGCTGGACACCTTCGTGCCCGCGCCCCTGCGCGGCGGGCCCATCCCGCCCGACGTGAACGCGCGGGCCAACCGCGAGTTCCGCGAGAGCTGGCAGCGCTACGTCGCGCGCCGGGTGCACGGCGCCGAGGAGCGCGCGCTGGCGCTGGTGGTGGATCCCGCGACGGCCGCGCCGTATGCGTTCGTGTTCGACGGCCGCTCCTGTGAAGCCGCGAGCCCGGCGCTGGGCTCGGTGCTCGCCGCCATGACCGGCCTGCCCAAGAGCGGGATGCTCATGAAGCAGGGCGCCAACGCCATCTGGCGGGAGTCGCTCAGCGCCGACCAGGCCGCGGCCCGCTGGCGCGCCCTCGGCGGCGACGAAGCGTTCGCGCTCGAGCCGGTGCGGCACTCCGGGCGTGTGCCGACGCATGAGCTGAACGCGTACGCCATCGTGCGCCGCGGGCAGGACCGGGTTCGCGTGGAGCTCTCGCGCGATCTCGATCTGCCGGCGAACGCCGCCATTCGCGCCTGGGCCCAGCGGCTCTTGCCGTTCGTGCGGCCCGACCTGCGCGAGGCGCTCGGCGGCTGATCTGCGATAACGTTTGCGTCTCGTTCGAGGAGGCGCGATGCGGATTCTCTACGGCGTGGTGGGCGAGGGCATGGGCCACGCGACGCGGTCGCGGGTGATCCTCGACCACCTCACCAAGAGCCACGAGGTGCACGTCGTGGCCTCTGGGCGCGCGCACGACTACCTCAAGGGCCGCTTCGACGGCGTCCACAAGATCTGGGGCTACACGCTCGCGTACCAGGACAGCGCCGTCGACACCTTCAAGACCGTCCTGCAGAACCTGAAGGGCGCGCTCACAGGCTGGCCGGAGAACGTGCGCCAGTACTTCAACCTCATGAAGGAGTTCGAGCCGCAGGTGGTGATCAGCGACTTCGAGTCGTGGAGCTACCTCTACGGCAAGAACCACCTGCTGCCGGTGATCAGCATCGACAACATGCAGGTCATCAACCGCTGCCAGCACGCGCCGGAGATCATCGAGGGCTACGAGACCGACTTCGAGCTCACCAAGAACATCGTGAAGGCCAAGGTCGCGGGCGCGTACCACTACATGATCACCACGTTCTTCTATCCGCCGGTGCGGAAGAAGCGGACGACCTTGGCGCCGTCGATCCTGCGCGACGAGATCCTCGCGGCCAAGAGCGAGCCCGGCGAGCACCTGCTCGTCTACCAGACGTCGACGTCGGCGAGCGACTTGCCCGAGCTCCTCAAGGCCACCGGTCGCAAGTGCAAGGTCTACGGCTTCAAGCGCGACTTGAAGGCACCCGAATCCGACGGGAACGTGACCTTCATGCCCTTCTCTGAGGCCGGCTTCATCGACGACCTGCGCACCTGCAAGGCCGTCATCGGCAACGGCGGCTTCACGCTGATGAGCGAGAGCGTGTACCTGCGCAAGCCCTTCCTGAGCATGCCCATCGGTGGCCAGTTCGAGCAGGTGCTCAACGCGCGCTACCTGGAGCACGAGGGCTACGGACTCTTCGCGCCCAAGCTCACGGGCGAGGTGCTGGGCCGATTCCTGGAGAAGGTGCCCGACTGCGCGCGCAAGCTGCAGGGCTACTCGCAGGACGGCAACAAGGTCATGTTCGACGCCGTGGACGCGCTGCTCGCGCGCGTGCAGGCCGGCGAGAAGCCGCCGCCCGAGGATCTGAGCGTCGGCTGATCGGATTTGCACCTGGAACCGCGTCCGCGCGTTGGACGGTCGCGAGGTCTCACCATGCGCGTTTCCCTCTTTGCTGTGCTGGCGCTCACCCTGGGCGCCGCGTCGCTCTCGGCGTGTGGCGGCTCGTCGTGCGGCCCGAACAACTGCGGCGGCTGCTGCGACGCGTCCGGTGTTTGCCAGAACGGAAATGAGGCCAGCGCGTGCGGCGCGAACGGCGCGGTGTGCACGGCCTGCGGCGGCGGGGTCTGCCTCGCGGGGATGTGCCGCGGCGGGAGCGGGAGTGGCAGCGGCAACGGCTCGAACAACGGCACCAGCAACGCCACCGGAAACGGCACGACCACCAACGGCACGAACGGCACGAGCAGCACCAACGGCACGTCGGCGACCACGTCGACCAACGCCAGCACGAACGCCACCACCAGCGGCACGACGGGCACGAGCGCGACCACGTCGACGACCTCGACGTCCAGCACCAACGGCACGACGGGCACGAGCGGCTGCGGAGGCCAGGACACCAGCTGCACCTCGAGCGCCACCTGCTGCAGCGGGCTGGAGTGCGACTTCGGCACGTGCCAGCCGCCGCCGACCTGCGCGAATGACTGCCCGAGCGGCTACAGCTGCAACGCCCAGGCGGTGTGCGCGGGCGGCAATGCGTCGCAGCTGGTGTTCAACGTGATCACGCCGCAGCAAGTCACCGTGAGCGGTCAGATCACGCACAACGGCTCGGCGCAGATCTGCCAGAGCGGCTACGCGGGCTACG
>JAFEBB010000129.1 GCA_018266075.1 Deltaproteobacteria bacterium
GCCGGCGTACGCGCTCGACTTCGGTCCGGGCGGTTCGAGTCCCGTGGTGGGCGTGCGGCCCATCACCGGGAGCTACACCGACCCCACGGTCTACACGCTCGACGGCGGGGCCTGCGTGGGCCAACCCACGAGCCAGGGCGCGTACTGGACCGTCGGCCCGCCAGTGGATCCCGACGGCGTGTTCGCGCGGGTCACGATCCAGACCGAGTGACGAGCTGGCGGTCGCGGCTGCGCGGCACCGTCACGCAAGCGCCCGCCTGACCCCCGAGGCCCGCGCGCGCAGCATTGTCTAGTTCGACGGGCACCGGTTCAGGAACAGGGTGGAGCCCACCACGACGTCCGGGCGACCGTCGCCGTCTGCGTCGAGAACCACCGATTGGATCGAGCCGCCCGCGTATGACGCGCCACGCAGGGCGAAACCGCCGTCGGTCCGCTGCGACACGAGCTGGATCCGGGATCCATCTGTCATCAGGACCTCCGGCCCCGCACCGCCCAGGTTGGCCACGGCAGCAGGAGTTCCCCACAGCGGGCTGAAACCCGAATCCGGCACCGACGAAACCAGCTCCGGCGTGCCCGTCCCCAGGCCTGCGACGAAGTCCAGCCCCTGGCGCGTGCTGATCAAGAGCACCGGGCCATTTCCGAGATCCGCAAAGCGGAGACCGTCGCATCCGTTGACCGCGATCGAGCCGCCGTCGACGAACCCACCATCGGTCGCGTTGAGGAGCACCGCGACCTCCGCACTGCCTGCGTCACCGCAGGTGATGATGTCGACGTGGTTGTCGCCGTTCACATCCGCGGTGGTGAGCCCGTAGCCATTGGGAGAGAGCGCGCTGATGAAGTTCGTGGAGAACACCTGGAAGTCGCCGTGACCGCCGTCGACGTAGCCCTCGGCCACCGCCACGCCAAGCGCCGTTCCATTGGCCGCGGGGCCGATGAGGTCGTACGCCGAGTCGCCCACCACGTCGGCGAGGAGGAGGTTGCCGGCGTCGAGGAACGACCACCTCTGGGCGGCGTCGAAGCCGCCGTCGGGCAGCCCCGCGAACACCGAGAGGCCGCCGTACGCATTCGCGACGAGATCGATCCGGTTGTCGCGGGTGATGTCCATCGCCGCGAGGTTGATTCCATTGACGCTCGCTTGACCCGCCACCGGCGGCGCGAGGCCATCGGCGAGTCCTCCGAAGAGGTCGAACGCGTAACCCGCCCCGCTGTGTCCAATCGCGAGATCGGCGCGGCCATCGCCGTTCAAATCGGCAGCCACGGGATAGTTCCGACCACGACTGGCGTCTTCGCCCAGCCCCAGAGAGATGGGCGCCGCCAGGCCACCGTCGCCCAGGTTCAAGATGGCCTGCACGTCATTCGTCGCCGGTGTGTAGAGGGTGGTCGCGTGGGCGACGAGGACATCGTCGTGCCCGTCCTGGTTCAGGTCGGCGGAGACGGCCCTGGCCAAGGAGAAGATGGCGTACGTCGCGAGCAGCGTCGCTTGGCCATTGGTCTCGGGCCGGAACACCCGAACCGTCTTCCCGTCGTCGACGAGCACCTCGACCCGACCGTCGAGCCGGGCGAGATACATTTTATAGTTATAACCTGCCGTGGACAGGGGCGTGGGACCGAGCTCCATGCGATGCGGCGGCCCAAACTGCCGATTACCGAGTCCGTAGGCCCAAACCAGGAATGCGTTCGCGCGCTCCGGTCCATCGATGGCCACCAGGTCGGCGATGCCATCACCGTCGAGGTCCGCCACTTCGAACCGGGTCAGGTAGGCGGCGGATCCCCCTCCGTCGGGATCATTGAGCGAGAGCTGGCCCGACTGAAAGAGCCCGCCCGCATCCGGCAGCGCGTCGAGGATGTCGAGCAACCCGCTGGGGAAGGTGGCTCCGTCGAGCACGAGCGCGGAGCTCCGACCATTGCCGTCCAGATCGATCATCCGCGTGGGCAGCGTCTCGTCGCCCGAGAACTGCCCGGCAGACATGCCGTCCACGTGCGCGGGCGTGACCCAGAAGCCGCCGTCGCTCAAGCCGAGGGCGAGCTGCTCGCCGCCGAGAGCCGAGAAGAGGAGATCCGCGCGCCCGTCGCCATCCATGTCCGCGGCGTGGAGGCTCGCCGCCGGCCCCATCGTGAAGATGGGAGAGTCCGCAAAGTTCCCGGAGCCGTCATTGATGAGCACATGAATCTCGTTGACGCTGTCGCCGACCGCGAGGTCGACGGCGCCATCACCGTTCCAATCACCGGTCGCCAGGGAGACGTGGTTGCCTAGGAGGAAGTTGGCCAAGCTCGTCTGCCCGACGGCCTGGAGCGCGCCCTGCCCACTTCCGAGCGAGATGGCCAGGCCATCGTCACCCACGGCCACGGCATCCGGCAGGCCATCGCCATTCACATCCGCGATGGCCAGCGCCGTGGGAGCAAATCCCAACGGCACGAGCGGCTCACCAAGCGGGGTGGCGTTGGGGCTGCACGCGCTTGCCGACCGGCCGGTGGAGCTTCCACTGCTCGCCCCGGAGCCGCTGCCGCTGCTCCCGCTGGCCGTGGCGCCGCTGCCCGAGGTGCCCGACGTGCCCGACGTGCCCACACTGCCCGACGATGACCCGGCGACGCCGGTCGAGCCCGAACCGCCACTGGTCGCGCCGCTCGCAGCGCCCGCGGCCGTCCCGGAGGAACCCACGGAGCCGCTCGCGTCGTGAGAGCACGCCGAGAGTCCAATCGCGGCCAGCGCAAGAACGACAATCCCGATGATTCTCATGAGCTCATCCCACCACGGATTCACGTGGGTCTCGACCCTGGACACCGGCTTGGACACTCACGGCCTTCTCACGAGACACGCGACCCACGCGCACGCACGGCCCGCTCGAGTATCGACGGAAAGCGACAACAAGTTTCGTCTGAGGTCGACAAGCGGGGGTCGGAGACTTCAACGGCGACGGGAAGCTCGACGACATGATCGGAGGCGGCTCAAACGTGACGTCGACCCTCGGTCTCGGGCGCAAGACGATGGGTCCATCCCAAATGTGCCGCGCTCATGGTTGGGCGCGGAGCCGGTGTGCCTCGATGTGAAACACGGCGTCACAGGTGGCGGTGCAGCTCGGCGGGATCTTCCAGCGCGATCGCAGCGTCCCCCCGAGGCCGTTTGCGGAAAGGGAGAGCTCCCACCGCTCGTGAAAGTCACCGCAACCCGTCATCGTCGGGAAGTCACCCTCGGCGACGAGCGCGTCGTTCTCGAGCTTGGTCGGGTAGGTGCGCTGCACCACGTCCGCAAACGCAGTCCCGCCCTCGAGGTCGACGAACAAGTGGTGGGCAGCGAGGACCACCGCCGGGCAAGCGCCGGGCTGATCGACGTACTCACCGAGAAGGCTGTAGTTGCCGTCGTAGCGCGACCGGGCGTTGTTGGCGTTCTCCGAAGGCCGCCCACTCGCGCACCCGCCGAGGACGGCGACCATCGCCACGCCGCAAGTCGCCTGGATTGCGATCGACATTCGATGCACTCCCCGACATTCAGCGCGACGCCTTGATGAAATCGATGAACGCGCGAAGTGGCGCGGGCACCAGGTGGCGCCCCGAGTAGTAGAGAAACGGGCCGGAGAACCGCTGCCACCACGGCTTGAGAATGGGCACCAGCGTGCCCTTGGCGAAGTGCGGGCGCAGCCAATCTTCGAAGACATGAATGATGCCCACGCCTGCCACGGCGGCGGCCACGCCGAGGTCCACACCCGCGCTGCCGCGAAGAATCAGCGGACCGGTGGGATCGACGCGCACCACCTTGCCGTCGCGCTCGAACTCCCAAGGGCGCGTGGGGCCACTGGAGAAGCCGCCGGTCAGACAGGCGTGCGCGGTCAGCTCCCGAGGATGCTTGGGCCGTCCGTGAGCCTCGACATAGCTGGGTGAGGCGGCCGTCGCGAAGCACTGCACCCGCGGGCCGATGGGCACCGCGATCATGTCTTTCTCGAGGCGCTCCTCGTAGCGGATCCCCGCGTCACAACCGGCGGCGATCACGTCCACGAGGTTGCTCTCGGCGATCACCTCGAGCTGGATCTCGGGATACTTGGCAAGAAATGCAGGAATGATGGATGGGAGTACGAAGCGCGCCGCGCTCACCGGAACATTGAGGCGCAGCATCCCGGCGGGCGCCTCGGCAAAGCGGGAGAGCCCGGCGACGGCCGCGTCGACCTCGCCCAGGGCTGGCCGCAGTCTCTCGAGCAACCGCTGACCCGCCTCGGTGGGGGTGACGCTGCGGGTGGTGCGGTGGAGCAGCCGGACCTTGAGCTCTTCCTCGAGTCGCCCGACGGCGTCGCTCAAGCCCGAGGCGCTGCCGCCGCTGAGTCGGGCGGCCTCGCGGAAGCCGCGGGCCTCTGCGACCACCACGAACGCCTGGAGCTCGCTGAGGTCCGCTTTCACTGTTCGATCCTCCGGACAGGCCGTTCGGATCATGGTCGATTGTCGCGCAGTGCGGCAACGCTTACTCGTGGGGTGTCACGCTTCAGCGAGGCCAAAGATGCGAGCTCAAACGGTTGTCACAGATTCGAAGGCGTTCATCATCACCGGGCCCACGGCAGGCATTGGCCGGGCCACGGCGTTCGAGCTGGCCAAGCACGGAACGGTGGTGCTGGTCGGCCGCGATCGCGAGAGGCTCGCCGAGGTGCAGAAGCGCATCGAGCGCAAGGGACAGCGCGCGGTCGCGGTGGTGTGCGACCTGTCGGATCTCGCGAGCGTGAAGCGCGCGGCGGCCGAGGTCATCGCACTGCAGCTTCCCATCGCTGGTCTTCTCAACAACGCCGGCATCATGCAGACGCGGCCTACCCAGAACGCCCGCGGTTGGGACCTGTCCTTTGCGACGAACCACCTTGGGCCCTTCGCGTTGACGGAGGCGCTCGCGCCGCACCTGCCCGATGGAGCGAATGTGCTCTTCGTCGGCTCGGCCGTGGAGGATCCCGAGCGGAAGCCGGCGGTGGCGGCGGGGTTTCGGGGTGCCCGCTACCTCTCGGCGGAAGCGAGCACGCGAGGCGAGTGGAGACCCGGGGGCTCGGCGAAGCCCGGGATGGACGCGTACGCCACGTCGAAGCAATGCAGCATCGTTACCGCGCTGGTCCTGGCGCGCGAGCTGCCGCGCCTGCACATCAACGCGGTCGAGCCCGGGTTCACGCCGGGGACGAGCCTCGGCCGCGACGCGCCGGTCATCGTGCGCGCCCTGTCCAAGGTGCTCATCCCGGTGCTGGTGCCGCTGCTGATGCCGTTCGTGAAGATCCTCAGCACGCCCAAGCGCTCGGCCCAGGTGCTCACGCGGATCCTCACGGACGCCTCGGGTCGGACCGGGATCTACTTTGATGAGCGCGGCGAGGCGATGACCGGCTCGGTTGAGCTGCGCGACACGCAATTTCAAGATCGCGTCGTCGCCGAGACCCGCGCGTTGCTGGCGAGCGCGAAGATTTGATGGGTGTGCGAACGAGCGCGCGGCGCAGCTTCATCCGAAGTGAAGCTGCGTCCGCGGAGACCGACCCCTCGGCCCGGCCCTCAGGACCGCGCGGTCGCTCTCCGCCGCCGCAGCAGCGGGAGCACGCCCAGGGCCAGGGCCGCGAGGGCCAAGGGATCTCCTCCGCGCGTTCCACATCCGCAGCCGCCGCCGGCTGCGCTGCCCGTCGAGCCCTTTCCGCCGCCGCTGGCGCCGCCCGAGGCCGCGCCCGTCGAGCCTGCGCCGGTCGAGGTGGTGTGCGCGCCGCCCGAGCCCGAGCTGCCGGTCGCCTCGGTGCCGCCCGACGAGCTTCCGGTGGCGGTGGAGCTCCCCGTGCTCGACCCGCTGCCCACCGTCCCCGAGCTCGTGCTCGTGCTCCCCGAGCTGGCCGTGCTCTCCGAGCTGGAGCCGCTGCCGGCGCTCGAGCTTCCCGAGCTGGACGCGCTGGTCGCCGTGCTCCCCGAGCTCGAGCCACTGGCCGCGCTCGAGCTTCCCGAGCTGGGCCCGCTGGTCGCGGAGCTCCCCGAGCTCGAGCCACTGCTCGCCGCGGTGCTGGCGCCCGTGGAGGCGCCGGCGCTCGAGCCGCTGTCACCGCTGGAGCCGGAGCCGCTGGATGAGGGGCCGCTCGACGTCGCCGAGCTGGTGCCGCTCGACGCGCCCGCGGACGCCACGCACAGGTTGCCCGTGCACACCTCGTTCGCGCCGCACGTGCCGCAGCTCACCGTGCCGCCGCAGCCGTCCGGGGTGGTCCCGCAGTTCTCACCCGCCGGACACGCGGTCAGCGGCGTGCAGCCGCACAC
>JAFEBB010000130.1 GCA_018266075.1 Deltaproteobacteria bacterium
CAAGATGGTGCTCCAGCGCCTCAAGGAGGCCGCGGAGAAGGCCAAGATCGAGCTCAGCTCCATGATGGAGACCGAGGTCAACCTGCCCTTCCTCACCGCCGACGCCGGCGGTCCCAAGCACCTCACCACCAAGCTCAGCCGCGCCAAGCTGGAGAGCCTCGTCGAGGACCTCATCCAGCGCTCGATGGACCCGACGCGGAAGTGCCTCGAGGACGCCAAGCTCAAGCCCAGCGAGATCGACGAAGTGGTGATGGTCGGCGGCCAGACGCGCATGCCGATGATCCTCGAGAAGGTGAAGGGCTTCTTCGGCAAGGAGCCGAACCGCTCCGTGAACCCCGACGAGGTGGTCGCGGTCGGCGCGGCGGTGCAGGCGGGCGTGCTCACCGGCGAGGTGAAGGACATCCTCCTCCTCGACGTGACCCCGCTCAGCCTCGGCGTGGAGACCCTCGGCGGCGTGATGACCAAGCTCATCGACCGCAACACCACGATCCCCACCAAGCGCAGCCAGGTCTTCTCGACCGCCGCCGACAGCCAGCCCAGCGTGGAGGTGCACGTGCTTCAGGGTGAGCGCGAGATGTCGAAGGACAACCGCACCCTGGGCCGCTTCCACCTCGACGGCATCGCCCCGGCGCCGCGCGGCATGCCGCAAATCGAAGTCACCTTCGACATCGACGCGAACGGCATCCTGAACGTCTTCGCCAAGGACAAGGCGACGAACAAGGAGCAGAAGATCACCATCAGCCACAGCTCGGGCCTGGCCAAGGACGAGGTCGAGAAGATGGTGACCGACGCGCGCACCCACGAGGCCGAGGACAAGAAGCGCCGCGAGGTGATCGAGCTGCGCAACAAGGCCGAGAACCTCGGCTACCAGATGGAGAAGCTGCTCCGCGACAACAAGAGCAAGCTCTCCGCCGACACCACCAAGGCCGTGGAAGACGGCATCGCCGCGGTGAACAAGGTGAAGGACTCCAACGAGCAGCCCGAGATCGAGAAGGCGCTCAAGCAGCTCGAGGACGCCAGCCACAAGGCCGCCGAGGAGCTCTACAAGACGGCCGCGAGCGACCAGGGACCGACGGGTGGTGGCGCGGGTCCGCAGCCGGGCGGCGAGGAGAAGAAGAAGGACGACGTGGTCGACGCCGAGTTCCGGCAGACCTGATTCGTGCACAGTGAAGTGACGACGGCTGCTGCACCTCCGGGTGTGGCGGCCGTTTCGTTTCTAGGGTCCGAGGCGCAGCGTGTACGCGTCCTGGTCGACGCCGTTCACCACGGCGAAGACGTCGAGCGAGGGCACGTAGCGGAAGCGCCCAAAGGTGCCGTTCGCGTTCGCCGCGGGGCCGCCGGTGTAGTCCTGCGTGGTGCACGACTTGGTGCTCGGGTCGAAGATGTAGACCGTGTTGCCGCCGACCCAGCCCACGAACTTGTTGAGCTGCGTGTCGTACGAGAGCCCCGGGTACGAAGCCTGAATGAGGCCGTCGCAGCCGGTGACCTGCGAGGTCCAGTCGCTGCGTGTGGGCGGATTCGTGGTGAGGTCGAACGCGAACACGCCGCCCGCTGGGGCTGCGCTCGCGTTCCCCATGACGATGAACAGGTGGTTCACCGGGTCGATGCGGCCGGTCATGTGGTCGTCGAGGGCGTTGTTGCTGTGGTCCAGCAGCAGCGTCACCCCGGTGGCGTCGGAGAAGGACCAGAGCGAGTACAGGTCGTCGAAGACCACCTGGTCGTCGTGCGCGTCGTAGTCCGACACGGAGCCGGGATCGGCGCGGAGCTGGCCGCTGGTGACCGTCGAGTCGCGCTCGGTCCAGGGCGCCGCGCCGCCCAGCGCCGTGGAGCCGACCGTCGGGAGGTCGAGCGTCCAGATGTCGGTGCCCGAGTAGCCGCACGGCGCCTTCGCGCCCGACCACGAGAACAGCTCGTAGCTGCTCGGAATGTACGTGAGCCCGTCGTAGGTGTGGCGCGAGACGGGCCGGCCGTCCGGGTAGGCATCGGGCGCGTCGCAGTTGTTGGGGTCGAAGCCCGAGACGTCGCTGGGATCGTTGAGGCGCAACATCACCAAACGGTTCAGATCCAGCGCGTAGACCTCGTTGCCGAAGTAGCCGTGGTGGCCGCCGCCCCAGAGGATCAGCATGTTTTGCGACGAGTCGAGCGCCGCGCCGCCCCAGTCGTTGAGGACGCCGCTGCAGCCCTCATAGGCCTGGATGCCGCCGCAGAGGCTCGCGTCGGGGCATACGTCGCGCATGTGCGTGCCGGGCAAGTCGCACCAGCCCGGCGTGGCGCAGAGCGTGCCGCCGCCCGCGCTCTGGGCGCCGCCCCAGCCCGGTGAGCTCGCCAGGCAGTCGGTGGCGATGGTGCCCGTGGTGCCCGTCGTCGAGCCGCTCGAACCCGAGGTCGAGGTGCTCGTGGACGCCGCGGTCGAACCCGTGCTCGAAGCCGCCGTCGCCGAGGTCCCACTCGACGATCCATGGCCGCCGCTGCCCGAAGTCGCGCCCGTCGCGCCGGTGCCCGTGTTGCTCGAAGAGCTCCCGCTGCTGAGGGTGTTCGACGAGCCGCACGCGACGAGCGCCGCGCTCGCGAGCGGAACGACCAGTCGATTCCAGTGCATGCGCGCCCCCTGTCGGCGCGAACGTAGCAAAGCGAGCAGCCGCACGCCTGTGCCGTCCGCGCCCGAACTCGGCTACGATTCCCTCGGAGGAACGCATGGTTTCCGCGAAGGCGGAGCAGCGCGGTCGCGTGCTGCTCGTGGGCGAAGCGGCTGACTTGAACGAGCTCTCGAGCTCGCTGAGCCAGACCGGCTACGAGGTGAGCCAGTCTTCAGGCGCGCGGGCGCTCGACGAGGCCGCCCGCTTCGCGCCCGATGCCATCGTGGTGGCCGCACGCGCCGAGCCCGCGCTGGCCATGACCGTGCGCAACCTGCGCGCCGACGCGCGCACCCGCCGCGTGCCCGTGCTGCTCCAGGGCCCGGACAGCGTGCTCCGCTCTCCCCTGCTGCGCGCGTTGCAGGTCGACGACCAGCTTCCCGCGGATCGCGTCCCCGACGAGCTGGAGCGGCGGCTGGCGGCGCTCGTTCGCGCCAAGCGGCTGGTGGACAACGAAGAGCGGTCGCGGTCGCGGCTGCAGGCGCTGCTGGAGATCAGCCAGGCCGCCGCGAGCACGCTCGATCTCTCGGAGCTGATGCGCAGCGTGGTGCGCACGCTCGCCCAGGTCGTCGAGAGCGACCGCTGCGCGATTCTCCTCGCGGAGACGAGCGGCGAGGTGGTGCTGGCGGCGACCGTCGAGGCGCCGGAGCTGGGCCAGAACTTCCGGCTCGACTTGTCGCGCTACCCGGAGCTCGCGCTGGCGCTGCAGAGCCACGAGGCCGTGGTCATTGAGGACGCCCGCACCGACCCGCGCATGGCGCCCGTGCGCGCGCTGATCGAGCCGCTCGACGTCCGTTCGATCCTCGTGCAGCCGATGATCTCGGGCGGCGAGCTGCAGGGCGCACTCTTCCTGCGCCAGCTCGGCCGCGACGCCGCCTTCGATGAAGAGGACCGCGCCTTCGCGCACGGCGTGGCCAGCGCGCTCGCCGACCACCTGCGCAACGCGCGCGAGCACGCCGACCTCCGCCGCAAGAAGGACGAGCTCGAGAACGCGTACGTCGATCGCTACAAGGAGCTCGCGAGCGCCAACCGGCGCTTGAAGGAGCTCAACCAGTTCAAGGACGAGCTGCTCGCGCTCGTCTCGCACGACATCCGCGCGCCGCTGAACGTGCTGCTCGGACACAGCCAGCTCCTCCAGGAGGTCGCGCTGCAGCCGCAGGACAAGGCGAGCGTGGACGCCATCGCACGCCAGGGCCGCAAGATCCTCGAGCTCGTGGAAGGGCTGCTGGAGAAGGGCCGCGGCGAGGCAGATCGGCTGGCGCTCGAGCTTTCGGAAGTCGATCTTGCGCACCACAGCATGGAGGCCGCGCGCGAGCTCGAGCTCTTGGCGAAGAACCGCGGCATCACCTTGCGCGTGGAGGCGCCGGGCGAGCTCTGGGCCATGGTGGATCGCCTCAAGATTCGCCAGGTGCTGCAGAACCTCATCCAGAACGCCATCAACCACGCGCGATCGCGGGTCACCGTTCACGCCGAGCGCGTGCGTCGCGACGGCGCGGAGCTCGCGCGGCTCTCCGTGGTCGACGACGGCGACGGCATTGCCGAGGATCTCGTACCCGTGGTCTTCGACCGCTACCGGCGCGGCCAGGGCGACGGCACCGGGCTGGGCCTCGCGATCTGCCGCGAGTTCGTGGAGATGCACGGCGGCGAGATCTGGGCCGAGAACCGCGACGTCGGCGGCGCGTCGTTCCGCTTCGTGCTGCCGCTCGCGATCGACGACCAGCTGGCGCCGGTCAAGGAGCGTCCGCGCGTGCTCCTCGTCGAGGACGAGCCGAGCGTCGCGCAGCAAGGCTTGGAGATCCTGCGGACGCGCTACCGCGTGGAGGTCGCGCGGGACGGCGCCGAAGGTGTCGCGAAGGCGCGCCAGCTCCGGCCGGACCTGATCCTGCTCGATGTGTTCCTGCCGCGCGTGGATGGCCTCGACGCCGCCGCGGCCATTCGCCGCAGCCCGGACCTCGCGCACACGCCGCTCATCCTCATCGCCTCGCGTCCGGGCACCGCCGACAAGGTCCGCACGCTGGAGCTCGGCTTCTCCGGCCAGGTGAAGAAGCCGTTCCAGGCGCGGGCGCTGCTCGAGGCCGTGGGCACCGCGCTCACCAACGCCCGCGCGCCCGAGGCCTCGCCCACGTCGGGTGTCGACCCCACCACCGGCTTCCTCGACGCGAGCGCGCTCTCGCGTCGGGCGGATCAGGAAGAAGCCCGCGCGCGCCGCTATGAGCGGCCGCTGTCGGCGGTGGTCGTGGCGACGTCCAAGCAGCCCTCCAGCGCGCAGCTCGCCGATGCGGCGCGACTGCTGCGAGCCGCCGCGCGCCCGGCCGACGTGGTCGGTCACCTCGGCGAGGGAACCTTCGCGCTGCTCCTGCCCGAGTGCGACGCCCCCGTGGCCGAGGCGCTGGCCGAGCGGCTCGCGGCGGTGCTCAAGGCCGGCGTCGGCGCGGCGAACGCGGGCTTCATCCAGGTGCTGCCGGCCGACGAAGACGGCGACTCCTGCCAGCAAGCCGTCGACAAGCTCGCGCGCAAGCTCCGCCCCCGCCGCCGCTGATCCGGATCAGAACCGGATCCGGATCCTGATCTTCCGTTCACCCATTCCTGGTGGTGGACGGTGTCAGACCCACTATCTATAGTGCGCGCACTTGCGACGGATCCGAATCCGGATCCGCACTGGGAGGGTGTCGATGAAGAAGGCGAAGAAGCTGGAGAACGAGTTCGCGGTGCTGAAGGCGCTCATCGAGACGCGCTTCACCGAGATCAAGAACGAGATCCGCCGGGTGCTCGACGGCAAGGCCCCCAAGGCGGCGCTCAAGGTGTCCACGCGCCGGGCCACGCCGGTGAGCCACGACGCCATCCTGCACGCGCTCAAGACCCACAAGCGCGGCAAGGACCTGCTCCGCATCGGCAAGCAGCGCGACCAGCTCCTGCGCTCGCTCATCCCGCTCTACCTGGCCAAGGGCCTGTCGGGCGTGGAGGTGAACTCGGGCGCCATCTCCGCGTTCTGGAAGAAGCAGGGCATCAGCTACGCCGGCCCCAACGCCGCCAAGGCGCTGCGCGAGCACATCGGCAACGCCACCAAGTCCGGCAAGGGCTGGGCGATCACCCCGAACGGCATCAAGTACGTCGAGGCGGCGCTGGGCAAGCGGATGGCCGCCTAGGAGCCTGTCCGGGTAAGCGGTGTTGACAGAGAGTGACTGTAGCCGAGC
>JAFEBB010000131.1 GCA_018266075.1 Deltaproteobacteria bacterium
CGCGCTCGGCTACAGTCACTCTCTGTCAACACCGCTTACCCGGACAGGCTCCTAGCCGCGCTCGGCCTGCAGCCGCGGGACCTTCGTCACGGCCTCAGCGCTCGGCTCGGTGAGGTTGAGGCTGAGCACGGCCGCCGTCCACGAGGGGAAGAGCGCCGCGCCCGGCACGAGCTCGATCGCGAACGCGCCTGCAAGTCGCCAGTGAAAGCCGAGCACGCCGAGCAGCGCGGCCGCGGTCGCAAAGTCGAGCACGTCCTCCGCGGGCGACGCGAAGCCCTCGCCAAACAGCGGCAAGAACGCGACCTGGATGAGGTCGGCCATGCCGGCGATGGCGAGCGCGATGCCCTTCCTCGAGCGGCTGAACGGCTTCTTGCTCGGCTCCGGCGGCAGCACCTCGGGCACCTTGGCGTCAGAGCTGGACATGGTTCGGTTGCTCCTTCGGACACACGTGTCGCCCTTCGACTACGTCTGAGGGCGGACCTCTATTTCAAGGCGCGATGCCTCTCGCCCGCTCGTCGGTCGCATGCCACACTGCGCCCTCGCACGTACAGCCAGCGCACCTTCGCCCGCTCGCTGCCCCGACATGGCTCCCTCCCTTGGTGCTGAATCGCGCGCCCCTTCTTCGGCATCGCCTTCGACGCCGGATGCTGGAACCTCACGCCAGCGAACGGCCCTGCTCATCGGGCTGGCGTTGGCGGTGCTGCTGGGCGCTGTCCTCCGATTCACTTGGAACGAGGACATGGAGTTCAAAGGCGACGAGTCGTGGCTGTTTCAGCGCGCGATGAACGTTGGGCGCACTGAGCCGTGGCCCGACCTGGGCCAGGTGAGCGGCGTGGGACTGCGGAATCCGGGGCTCTCCGTGTGGCTCTTCGCGGGGATTGACCGCCTGTTTGATGCCAGCACGCCGCTTCAGCTCGATCGTGGTGTGGTCACGCTGAACGTGCTCGCCATGGGGCTTCTGGCGGTCTTCATCTGGCGCAACGTGGCCGAGGATCAACGGGAGGCGTGGTGCTGGGCTGCACTCATCGCCGCAGTGAACCCAATCGTACTCCTGCTGGATCGCAAGATCTGGACGCTCTCGGCGTTCCCCATCTTCTGCGTGGCCTTCATCTGGACCTGGTGGCGCCGTGACAAGTGGTGGGGGGCGGCGTTGTGGGGGCTCATCGGCGCGCTTCTCGGACAGATTCATATGAGCGGCTTCTTCTTTGCGTTCTCGTTCTTCCTCTGCTCCGCCGTGGTGCGCGGGCCGGAACGCAAGAAGACGCGCTGGCCGTACTGGCTCGTCGGTTCTGTGCTCGGCGCGATCACCTTGAAGCCATGGGTCCTCTACGTGCTCAGCGGTCAGGATCACGGGCCGCCGTGGTCCTGGGAGGTGGTGACCAACCTCCGCTTCTGGCGGCTGACATTCAGCGACATGCTCGGCACCGGGCTCGACTACTCACTTGGGCGCTCGTACTTCGACTTTCTCCGCTACCCGATCTCCTTTCAGGAGTTCTACCCGGCGATATACCTGCAGGGCATTAGCCTCACGTGCGGCCTAGCAATCATCGGGTTCGCGGTGGTGTCGCTCTGGAAGCGGCGTGCGGAATGGAAGACCGCGTGGCGCTGGCCGTGGCGTGCCTCGGAGTCGTCCCTCGCAGCCTTCGCAGCCATTTTCATTTTCGGCACGCTCCTCACCGTCGGCGGCGTGTACGTGCACCGGCACTACCTGCACATCACATTCCCGTTCGAGGGCCTCCTCCTGGCGCTTCTCGCGCTGAACTACGCGCCGAAGCCGCGGCTCTGGCTCGCGGCGATCGTCATTGCGCAGCTCGGGCTCTCGGTGACGTTCCTCGACTACATCCACACCAACGGCGGCGCGCCCGGCGGCGACTACGGCCGCGCCTATCGCGGGAACTAGCGGAGCATCACGATGAACCTGTCCATCGCGCGGACCGTGGGTCTGCTGATCCTCTCCAACTGCTTCATGACCTACGCGTGGTACGGGCACTTGAAGACGCTCATCGACAAGCCCTGGTACGTGGCCGCGATCGCGTCGTGGGGGGTGGCGCTCTTCGAGTACGTCTTGCAGGTGCCCGCGAACCGCATCGGCTACGGCGTGCTCACGCTGCCGCAGCTCAAGATCATGCAGGAGGTCATCGCGCTCACGGTGTTCGTGCCGTTCGCGATGCTGGTGATGAAGCAGCCCATCAAGCTCGACTACCTCTGGGCCGGGTGCTGCATCCTGGGCGCGGTGTACTTCGTGTTCCGCGGGAGCTGAAAACGAGCTCGCCCCGAGCGAAGCCGCTCAGGGCGAGTCGATCTGCATTCTGCGTGGTCGTTAGACCATCGCCTTGATGACCGTGTCGATGGTCGTCGAGCCGGTCTTCAGGCGGTCGCCCTTGGGGACGATCTTGCCGCTGGCGAAGCCCGCGTACATCTCGGCGAACGCCTCGGCGATCTCCTGGGGCATGCCGGCGTCGGTCATGGCCTTCACGTGGCCCGCGGCCGGAATGTCGACGACCTGCAGCTTCTTGCCCAGCGCCGCGCCCAGCTTCTCCGCGCCCTGGCGCACCGAGTACGCCGGCCCGTGCAGATCGACGATCTCGCTCTTGGCCGAGGGGAACATGAGCTCGTAGGCCGCCACCGTGCCGATGTCGCGCGTGGCGATCATGGGCATCGGGTAGTCGGCGTTGGGCGTCATGTTGGGGAAGATGCCCGCGTTCTTGGCCGGCGCGAGCGAGTTGCCGATGTTCTCCTGGAAGTAGCCGGCGCGGACGGCGGTGAGCTGGGTGCCCGTGGCGCGGAGCGCGTTCTCCAGGTGGTGCAGGCCCTTGATCGGACCGTTGCCCTCGGCGAGGTCAGCTCCGACGGACGAGAGCAGCACCACGTGCGGCACGCCCGCCTCCTTCACGGCCGCGGCGATGGCGTCGGCGGTCTTGCGCTGCATGGCGTAGAAGCCGTTCTTCACGTCGTAGTTCGGCGGGAGGAGGGTGAAGAAGCCCTTGGCGCCCTTGAGCGCGGTGGCGAGCGCCTTCGCGTCGTCGAGCGACGCGACGCCGACCTCGGCGCCCTTCTTCGACCAGTCGGTGCCCTTCTTGGCATCGCGGACGAGGACCTTCACCTTCTCACCGTGCGACAGCAGCTCGTTGGCAACGACCGAACCGACGTGACCCGAAACTCCAGCGACGACGTACATGGCGTGCACTCCAGAAAGGGTTGGCCTGCTGAGGAGCGGCGGATCTAACCGCACGCCCGGTGTCCGCGCTGTGAAAAAGTAAGTGACCACCCTCAACGTCCGAAAATGAAACGGCCCGCCAGCTCGCGCTGACGGGCCGGAAGCTGCTGCGCGTCGCCTTAGTGGAGCTCATGCACGCGCACCATCACCTTGCGCTTGCCGTCCTCGTCGACGACCTGGACGTCGGCGTGGTCATGGCCCTGGGCCTTGAGCGTGGCTTGCACCTGGCGGCGGAGCTCTTCGGCCGAGAGCTTGTCCCGGCCGAGCACCTTGGACTCGAGCTTGCCGAGCACGTTGGTGTGAACCTGACCTTCGATGCTCGACACAGCGACGGGCGCCTGGAGGAGCTCGGGAAACGCTTTGTGGACGCGCTCGGCGATCCCCGCCGGCGGTGACGCACCCCAGATCGAGAGCGTGAGGTGATCCTGGCCGTCGTGCTTCTCGAGCTGGGCCTCGACCTGGATGCCGCGCACCTCGGGCTCGCTGCCGCCGAAGCCACCGGTCTCGTCCTTCGACGGCTCGCCGGCCTTGCCGAGCACGGCGTCCACGAGCTTGTCGGGTGCGGGCAGCTTGCCCTCGGCGACGGTGAGCTCCAAACGCGTTCCGAGCTCGCGGGTGATCTCCGCCGGCGCCTGCGAGCCGATTCCCAGCGCGACCAGCACGATCGCGGCGAAGGTGAGACCTCTCTTGTGCAGCGCGACGTACATCGACATGGACGACCTCCGTGAAGGATGCAGTTGATCGAAGCGGGCGAGCAGGCGGGCCTCGAGGGCCTCGCGCGCGGCGGCGTCAGGCGAATCGCCGGGCGGGTGGAGCTGGCGCAGCGCGTCCTCGGTGCGGTCAGGTCTCATGGGCCAGCGCTCCTTCCTCATCGGGCTCGCGGCGAAGCGACTGCACCGCGCGCGAGAGCCGTTGTCGAACCGCGACCTCGCTCAAACCGAGCACCTGGGCCACCTCGCGCGTCGAGAGTCCGTCGCCGTAGCGCAGCGCGAGCAGCTCGCGGGTCTGCGCAGGCAGGGCGCGAAGCTGCGCGTTCAGCGCACGCAGCTCTTCCTGTTTGAGGAGATCGGACAGCGGCGTGGATTGGGTCACGAGCTCGGCCGCAGCTTCGTCGAGGTCGAGCCCCGGACGACGCGCACGCAGATCGTCGACGAGCAGGCTGCGAGCCATCGTCAGCGCAAAGGGCAGGGCGCCGCCGCGATGCTCGTCGAAGAGCTCGAGCCGCAGGAGCAGCCGCTCGAACGTCCGCGCGACGAGGTCCTCCGCGTCCGCGCGACTGGCTGTGCGCCGCGCGACGTACGCGTACACCGGCCCGTGCAGCGCGGCGTACAGCTCGCGGAAAGCCTGGCGATCGCCGAGGCGCGCGCGCTTCAGCAGCGCGTCGGCGCGGGACTCACGGCCTGGCCAGAGGCGAAACATGCGCCTTCTACGGCCGAGGCCGGAGTTTGTGACAACCCGCTCGAGCTACTCCTTCACCTTCAGCTTGCCCTCGTTCTCCTGGATGAAGCGGCGGATGTCGTCGGACATGTCGAGGAGCTTGAGCCACTGCTCCTTGTAGAGCGTCACCGGGAAGCGGCCCATGCCGTACACCGAGACCGCGCCCTTCTCGCTGACCTTCAGCGAGATGCCCTTGCTGGTGCGCGCCTTGAGCGACTCGTTCTCCTTCTTCAACTTCTCCAGCTCTGCCTTCAGCTCTTCCTCGGTGGACATGGTGCTCCCTCCCGGCGAGAGCTTGGGCGCGCGGGCGAGCCGGGGTCAACGAGAATGACCCGGTCGAGTGTCATCAGAAGGCCGCGGAAGCGAGCGCCAGCGTTTTCGCTTGGATCCGAGGACCTCGGGAGGCATCGCGAGCGCTCACGCTGGGCTCCGAGGACCTCGGGAGGCCTCGCGAGCGCTCACGCTTGGATCCGAGGACCTCGG
>JAFEBB010000132.1 GCA_018266075.1 Deltaproteobacteria bacterium
GCGGGTCGCAGTCGGCCCAGCTCCCCGCGTCGGGGGCGCCGGTGGTGCCGCCCGTGGACCCGACGCCGGAGGTGTTCGTGGTCCCGGTGCCGACCGTGCCCACCGTGGTGGTGTCTCCAGTGGTGAAGCCCGTGCCCGTGGTGGTCGTCGCGGTCGCGCCGACGCTGGTCGACCCGGTGCCGACCGTGCCGATGCCGCTGCCGGTGGCGATCCCCACCGAGCCGGTGCTGTTCACGGCCGTGGGAGAGACCCCGGTGGTCCCCGTGACGCCGTCGGACGTGCCGGTGGCGCCCGTCGTGGCGCCCGAGGTGGTCGTGCCGGAGGCGTTGGAGGTGGTGGTGGTGATCCCGGTGCCCGCCCCGTGGGTCCCGCTGGCCGAGGTGCTCGTGGTGCTCCCGACGGCCGTGGCCTCGGTGCCGCCCGAGGTGAGCGGGGCCTCCCGGGTGCTCGGGTTGCAGCCCACGGCCGCGACCAGCGGGACCGCGAGGACGGCGCGGTGGAGCTTCTTGCGAAGGGAGCGCATGGGAGACCTCCGGACCTGAGTGACGGAGGGCGTGCGCAGCTTCAAGAATTCTGAAGAGTCGCGGCGCGCCAGGGACGAGCGCGGTCGAGCAGCTGCCGGTTGCTGACGGTGCGCGGTCGGTTGGAGCTCGACAGGCTTAGAGGCCGCGGCGAGCCTTCAAGGCCGCGAACCGCTCGTCCGACGCCTTCACGTCGGCCTCGCATGGCGCGCAAAGTGGCACGCTCGCCTCCGCCGTGGCTGCACCGCAGACGACGCATCGTGAATCCGCACGGACCCGGCGACGCCGTAGACAGTCACGGCAGATCGACCCCACCGGACCGGTGAGCACCTCGGTGGGAAACGGTTCCTTCTTCTTCCGGCAGAAGTCACAGCGCAGTCGATCCAGGCGCTGGAGGAAGAGCGGGAGGAAGATCCTTCTGCTCTCGCCAACGAAGAGGCGCCGGGCCCGGTAGGCATCGGCCTGCTCGAGGATCGACCGCCAGAGCGGCGTGGATGGACCCAACGCCAGGAGAGTGTCGAGCACGAGCTCCGAGCTCTGGTCGGGCGCGCTCGAGGCGTCGATGGCTCGGCGCACGAAGTCGACGCAGGCCTCGGCTCCGAGGGCCTCGTGAAAGGCCATGATCCACTGGGCTGAGTCCCGGTACTCCAGCAGGGACGCCGCATGCAGCCTCCGCCGCGCGACCTCGAGCCACTCCAGCTCGCCCATCCGGAAGAGCCGCGACGCGAACAGGGCCTGGGTGTGCGCGTCCTCTCTCAGCCTCGGGACGAACTCCTTGTAGAGCTCCCGCTGGCGCTCGGGCGACAACAGCTCCGTATCCCGCCACACCAGGCTGCATTGAACGCCTGGACGCATTCCATCGAGGAAGCCCTCGGCGTCGGTGCGCTTGTGGATCCACGCGTCCAGCACGTGGCGAATGGTGGCCTCGAGCTCCGCCTCGGTGGAGACCTTGCCAGTTTCGGAATCCGTGAAGGTCTTCATGGGCTGTGCTTCGCTACAGGTTACGAGCCCGGTTCAGCGGTCCCAGGCAGCCTGCTGCACGGATTCACCGACCGAGGTTAGCCGGCTTCGAGGGGGCAAACGAAGTGCTCGGGCATCGTCGCGAGTTCACGCGCTCCTACTCGAGCGGGAGCTCTCGCCCACCCGCGTCACCTCGCCGTACTCCACCGTCCGCAAGAGGAGCGCCTGCGCCGGCTTGGCCAGCTCGCCGAGCTCGTCCATGAAGAGCGTGCTCCCGTGGGCCTGGACGAAGAGGCCCCGCTCGTCATTCGTGGCCCCGGTGAACGCGCCCCGGCTGTGGCCGAAGAACCGGCTCTCCGCCAGAGCGCCTTCGTAACTTGGCTCTCCACGGCTCCGCTGCCCGAGCGAGCAGCCCAAGGAGCTCTGTGCCGCGTGCGCGACGAACGAGCTCAATCGGGATGGCTCTGGAACTGATCGGTGAGATCCCCACCAAGATCCAGCACCTCATTGGTCGCGAAGAGCACCGCGCCATTCACGTGCTTCCTGAACTTGGCGTGCTCCTGGACCAGAGCCGAAGGAAGTACCGCGGCCCTGCGAACTGAATATTCGGGGTCGAAGAGCAGGACCAGGCACTCGTCGAACTCGAAGGAACGAAACACCGAGAGCTGGCGGTCTTCCCTGCGTTTCAGGTCGCGCACCAGCCGCGCCTTGACCTGAACGCGACGGCCCTTGGGCGTGACCAGGTCGTGGCTCTTGCTCGAGTTGCGCTCGAGGGTCCCGCCGAGGACCCGTCGTGCCAGCCACTCAGCCCATTGCCCCAGGGGAGCGTCGTTCGTGCGCACGATCTCGCGCCGACGAAGCTCGACCAGGACGGACTCGTAGGCCGCGAGCAGCTCGCGAGGCGTGCACGAGGAGAGGGCAATGGGGTCGATGAGTGGCATCGGCTGCAAGACTATCGTTGCCGTAGGAGCAGGTCTCAGTGCCAGTCGCGCCCGCTGCGTCCGAGATCCGCAGCGTCGTCAGATCTCTTCCCGTGTCGTCGTCTCCGACTTGCTGGTCAGGGCTGCGCCAATCGGCGCACGACCGGGCCGGCATCACTCGCATTTCGGAGACGCACGGATGTCATTCAACTTCAAGAATCTCGATTCGCAGACGCGGGACCTCATGGTGCAGGAAATCAAGTCGGACCTTTCTTCCAAGCGGCTCTACATCAGCGACAACCTGAATCCGCATGGAGTGGGCGTGTACCCGGACTTGCTATTGCGCTCGGCGCAAGGCGGCACGGAGGTCACCCTGGGTCATGAACTGCTCGGGCAGCTGAACTCGCACGAGAAGCCGCGGCCCGTGGGCAAGAACCGGGTGATGGCCACGCCCAAGATGCGTTCGAACGCCAACGAGATGCTGGCCGAGGGCGAGTTCAACCGTTTCTACATGCGCGCGATCTGCATGCGGGCCATCCTCGCCGGCGCGAAGGCTGTGACCGTCTACCGCGCTAAGGACGTGACCAACGCCCGCAGCGAGTCGGAGGCCAAGATCGGCATGAGCATCTCCGCTCAGGCGTTGCTCGACGATCTGCGCAAGCGCATCGGCATCGAGACCCACCTCGGCATCCCGGCCGGGCCGAACTCCGGCCTCTCGGTCGAGTTGTAGCGAGAGGCGTCGGACCCGCGGCGTACGCTCCTGCCGAAGTCACCTCGTCGAGATCACGGGCCTCGTCAGTCGTGGTGGCCTGTGCCGTCATGGGCGGCAGGAGCGTGCAATGAAATCCGCGTCAATGTATGGGGTGCTCCAGATCGCGGTGGTGCTGGGCCTGTTGCCCGTGGGCCAAGGCTGCGCGGCCCACCTCATCAGCGACTACGACCCATACCTCGACCAGCATGCGGCTGACCGCATCGACGCTTTCATCTCCAAGATGGAAGCGTCGTCCGGCAAGCCTGAAGGGACGTACGCCAACAACGCGGCGTTCTACGCCGACGCCTCGGCTGAGCTCGGCACGCTCAAGGCCCGCGCTCAGACGGCGGAGAAGAGCGAGCTGGTGGTCAAGAGCCTCGACCTCATCGCCGCCGACGTGCAGCGGTTGGCCGAGGTGCACAAGAAGGGGGGCGACGCTGGCCTGCCAGTGCTGATCGGCGATTCGGCGCGCGTGCCTTTCCAGGTGCAGTTCGAGTCCTTCTACAAGCTCGAGGCCGCGCTCCGGCGCGGCCAGTGACGCCGCGCCGAACCTCGCGAGGATCCCATGACCATCGACGTTGCAGACCTGGCGAAGCGGATGCTGGCGGTCGCGATCCCCGAACTGGGGAATGGCGCGAGCGCCGTCGAGCACTTCGCTCAGATGGAGATGACCAAGTTGGCCCAGACGGCCGCCGGTATCGAGGCCGCTGCAGCGGCCGGCACGGTGACCGAAGAGATCGCCGCCAGCCTGCTCCAGATGCAGAAGTGCGCGGCGCAGTCGGTGCTGACAACGGCCGAGGGACTCGGGCTGGTGGCAGTGGAGAAGGCCATCAACGCAGCCCTGGGCATCTTGAAGGCCGCCCTGAACACTGCGCTTGGTTGGCGGTTGCTCTAGGCTGGAGCTGGGGAGGCGGATGGGGTCGCGATCAGGCGCACCCAAGGCCCTCCAAGTCAGAGCGACCGGACCCCAGGCGCACCTCGAGAAGGTGGTCTTAGCGAATGGCTTCGTTCGTCCCCCTCGAGCCGCCCGCAACCGTTCCTTCGGTGGGTAGCACCATCGAAACGCCAATCTTCGAACTCAAGGGTGCGCTTGAGGCGAAGCCGCCTTTCCACAGAGCGAAGGACGTGGCAGCCTTTGCGAATCACCTTGGCGGCACCATCCTCGTTGGCGCGATCGAGGTCGCCGGTCGGCTCGACTCCTTCCGACCCCTTGCCGCGGCTGATGCAAGCGACGTTCGCGTCGCGTACTCGAAGGCCGTCACGGACTTCTGCTCTCCGCGCCCACGATGGGCGGCCTCCGAATTTGCTGTGCCAGGCGGCTTGGTGGTGGCGATCAACGTCTGGCCGCACCCCGGAGTGGTAGGCGTTCGAACCACGGCCGCCAAGCAGTCGGGCTACGGTGGCGACGCGTGGGTCTACCCTGTCCGAACTGGCGTGGACGCCAGCTACATCATCCCGGAGCAGTTGCCGATGTTCATGGACCCAAGAATCCGACGTGCGGCAGTGATGCTGCACGGCACCGTTGGCTCCCAGGTGGTGGTGCGCGCACCTTGGGGCTCCGGATACCGCGACATGCGCGGGAAGATGGACTCGATCGACGAGGGGAAGAACACGTTCTGGCTGGCCGAGGTCACCCAACCTGATTCGGGTGGGAGCCAAAGCTTCCCCATCGATGCAGTCCGCACGGTCTATTGGGCGAATTCGGCGTGGCGCATCAGCCTCGATCGATTCTGGGACTGAGGTGCCCTCCTGCATATTTCGATGCCGCACTCGACCACCACGCTCCCGGTGTGAAGCGATCGGCGGGCCTCGCGGCCGGACCTGGTGAAGGCGCCCGGCTGTGGCCGAAGAACCGGCTCTCCGCCAGCGCGCCTTCGTACTGGCTGCAGTTGATGGTGTGCAGCACCTTGGACGCGCGCGGCGAGCAGTGGTGCAGCGCCCGCGCCACCAGCTCCTTGCCGCTCCCCGTGGGGCCCAGGATCAT
>JAFEBB010000133.1 GCA_018266075.1 Deltaproteobacteria bacterium
GAGAGGAAGAGCGAGGCGCCGTTGGGGTAGCTGCTTGCGCAGGACTGCGCGCACGTCGCGTCGCTGCAGTTCTGGGCGCAGGTGAGGATGTTGAGGCAGTCGGAGTTGTTCTCGCACGCGCTGCCCTGGCTGGAGCAGGCGCCGCTGAGCGCGTTCACCTCGCAGCTCTGGCAGGTCTGGCCGGTGGTGCCGGTGGTGTTGCTCGAGGTGGTGCTCGAGGTGCCCGTGGTGCCCGAGTTCGTCGAGGCCGTGGTGCCCGAGTTGGTGGACGCGGTCGTGCCCGAGTTGGTCGACGCCGTGGATGCCGTGGTGCCCGAGTTCGTCGAGGCCGTGGTGCCCGAGTTCGTCGAGGCCGTGGTGCCCGAGTCGGTGGACGCCGTGGTGCCCGAGCTCGTCGACGCCGTGGTGGACGTGGTCGCGGTGGTCCCGTTGGTCCCGCCGGATCCGTTGGTCGCGGTGGTGCTGCTCGAGCCGTTGGAGCCGCCTGTCGAGGAGCCGTTGTTGCCGCCGTTGCCGTTGCCGCCGCTGCCATTGAACGCGCAAACGCCCAGCACGCACTGCTGGGCGCCGGAGCAGGTGTTGCAGGCCCCGCCTTGGTTGCCGCAGTGGGCCGCGCTGGAGTCCTGGCAGGCGTTGTTCGCGTCGCAGCAGCCGGAACAGTTGCTGGGGCCGCAGGTCGAGCTACAGCCGGCGGCGGTCAGGGCCAGGGCTACGCCCAGGGCCAGCGTAGCAAAGACGGTCTTCATCGAGGTCCTCTCAGGAGTGGGGGGCGACGAGGAAGCGCCGTTCAAGCGGCCCTCGCACGTCTGGAACGGACGATACGCGAAATCTCCCGAGCCTCCAGCGGCGACGGCTGCGTGCCCCATGAAACCCTCCGATCAGAAATCGCTCCACGCAACCGCGCGACGTCACACGCGAGTTCGGGATGCGATCCGAACGGCCTCGCGATTTCTGATCGGCAACCCGCGATCGATCACGAGAAGCGAAAATCCGATCGGCGGTCTCTGTCCGCGTTTTCCACAGGCCTGCCAAGTGCCCGTTTTGGATCGGGAATTTGGCAAAACAAAAAAAGTTATCCACAGATCGCGGCAGAAAATTTGACCGCTCTCGGCCAGGGCTGATGATGCCTCAGGGTCACGCGTGTTCTCGCGCGCGCCCGCGGTGTCATGGTCCAGAACCGTCGAAAGCTCGATCGCGCGCAAGCGGCCGCGGACCTCCGCGAGGCCGGTGGAAGGCTGGGCCGCGCGATCCTCGCGGTTGCCGCACTCGGTGCGGTGGGCACCGCGCTCGCCTTCGGCGGCCAGCTCGGCTGGCGCTGGCTCACCACCTCTCCCACTTTCGCCATCCACACCATCGAGCTGCGCGGCAATCGGCACGCCGCGAGCGATGAGCTGGTGCGGCTCTCCGGGCTGGTTCCGGGGGGGAATCTCTTCGCCGCAGACGTCGACGCCGCCGAGGCCGCGCTGCAGGGCGAGCCGTGGATCAAGGCCGTCGAGGTGCGCCGCAAGCTGCCAGATTCGATCTCCATCCGCGTGACCGAGCGCGAGCCTGCGCTCCTCGTCGCGCTCGACAAGCTCTACGTGGCCGACGTGGACGGCACCCTCTTCAAGCGCGCCCAGGCCGGCGACTCGCTCGACCTGCCGGTGGTCACGGGCTTGCCGCGGCAGCAGTTCCAGGAGCAGCGCGCCGCGGGCGAGGCCAAGCTCCGCGAGGTGCTCGACGTGCTCGCGGGCTACCGCGGCCGCGCGCTCGACGGCCGCTATCGAATTCAAGAGATCAACCTCGACGCCGACGAGGGGCTCTCGCTGCAGCTCGCGCCGATTGGGTCGCCGACCGAGCTCCAGACCGTGAAGCTGGGCGAGGCGCCCTTCGACGACAAGCTCGAGAAGCTGGCCACGCTCTGGCTGGAGTTCCAGCGGCGCGGCGTGAAGGCCCAGGTGGTTCACCTGGAGAACCGCACCCGGCCGAACTGGGTGGCGGTGAAGCTGGCGCTCGCCGATCCCGCGCCCGCGTCGACGAGCACGAAGCCGCCCGCGCGGCCCCACAACTAACTTTTGAGTCTCTTTTTTTAAACAGTGTGCAGCCACATCGCAGTTTGTAGCGACATGTAGCAAAGCCGGCGGCAGCGGTTACCGAGAGGGATCGCGAGGCCGGTGTGAACACGACGAGGAACGAGACCCGGGCGAGAGCCCGCGGGGCGACGGCGCCCCGGTCTGGTCACCAGCGCGGGCCGCGTCGGTAACAACGAGGGCTGGAGAGGGAACACATGGCAAAGAAGCAGTCGGGGGAGATCCTCGTCGGGCTCGACATCGGCACCACCAAGATCTGCGCGATCGTGGGCGAGGTCACCGAAGAGGGCGTGATCGACATCATCGGAATCGGGACCCATCCGTCGAAGGGGCTCCGCAAGGGCGTGGTCGTGAACATCGAGGCCACCGTGGGCTCGATCAAGCGCGCCATTGAAGAGGCCGAGCTCATGGCCGGTTGTGAAGTGACGACCGTCTACACGGGCATCGCCGGCGGGCACATCAAGGGGCTCAACAGCTCCGGCATCGTGGCCGTGAAGGACAAGGAGATCCGCGAGGCCGACATCGCTCGGGTGATCGACGCTGCCAAGGCCGTGGCCATCCCGCTCGATCGGGAAGTGATCCACGTGCTGCCGCAGGAGTTCATCATCGACGACCAGGGCGGCATCAAGGAGCCGCTGGGCATGGCCGGCGTTCGCCTCGAGGCGAAGGTGCACATCGTCACCGGCGCGGTGTCGAGCGCGCAGAACATCGTGAAGTGCGCCAACCGCACCGGCCTCAACGTGGCCGACATCGTGCTTCAGCCGCTCGCGAGCAGCGAGGCCGTGCTCTCCGAAGAAGAGAAAGATCTCGGCGTGTGCCTGGTGGACATCGGCGGCGGCACCACCGACATCGCCATCTTCAAGGACGGCAGCATCGTCCACACCGCCGTGATCGCGCTGGGCGGCAACAACCTCACCAGCGACATCGCCATCGGCCTGCGCACCCCGACCGAAGAGGCCGAGCGCATCAAGCAGAAGTACGGCTGCTGCATCACGCGCAACGTGGACAAGGAAGAGACCATCGAGGTGCCCAGCGTGGGCGGCCGACAGCCGCGCATCCTGCGCCGCTCGGTGCTCGCGGAGATCCTCGAGCCGCGCGTGGAGGAGATCTTCCAGCTCGTGCAGCGCGAGCTGCAGAAGTGCGGCTACGAGGACCTGCTCGCCTCCGGCGTGGTGATCACCGGCGGCAGCACGCTCCTCGACGGCATGCCGGAGCTCGCGGAAGAGGTGCTCGGCCTGCCGACGCGCCGCGGCCTGCCCCGCGACATCGGCGGCCTGGTGGATGTGGTGAAGAGCCCACAGTACGCGACGGGCGTGGGCCTGGTGCTCTACGGCGCCAAGCACCAGGACCTGCGCGTCTTCAAGATCCGCGAGGACGGGACGTTCAAGAAGGTGAAGAGCCGGATGCGTCAGTGGCTCGAAGAGGTCTTCTGAGCCGGCCGTTTCTACTCACTCAACCTTCAACTCATACTTTTAAGGATAAATAAAATGATCGACATCGAGCAGCAGGCCAAGGCCGCAGCGAAGATCCGCGTCGTCGGCGTGGGCGGCGCGGGCTGCAACGCCATCAACACCATGATCGCCGCCAACCTGGACAAGGTGGACTTCATCGCGGCCAACACGGACATCCAGGCGCTGGTCGCCAACAAGGCGCCCACCAAGATCCAGATCGGCCAGGCGCTGACCAAGGGCCTGGGCGCGGGCGCGAATCCCGAAGTGGGCCGCGAGGCCGCGCTGGAGAGCAAGGACGACATCGCCGCGTACCTCGAGGGCGCGGACATGGTGTTCGTGACAGCGGGCATGGGCGGCGGCACCGGCACCGGCGCGGCGCCCGTCATCGCCGACGTGGCCAAGAGCCTGGGCTGTCTCACCGTGGGCGTGGTCACCAAGCCGTTCACCTTCGAGGGCAACCGCCGTCGCAAGGCCGCCGAGCAGGGCATGATCGAGCTCAAGGCCGCCGTCGACACGCTGATCACCATTCCCAATCAGCGCCTGCTCGCCATCGCCGAGCAGAGCACGCCGCTGCTCGACGCCTTCAAGCGCGCCGACGAGGTGCTGCTCAACGCGGTGCAGGGCATCAGCGATCTCATCCAGCACCACGGCTACATCAACGTCGACTTCGCCGACGTGAAGACGATTATGAACGAGAAGGGCCTCGCGCTCATGGGCTCGGGCCACGCCAGCGGCGAGAAGCGCGCGCTCATGGCCATGCAGCAGGCCATCTCCAGCCCGCTGCTCGAGGACGTGAGCATCGAGGGCGCCACCGGCATCCTGGTGAACATCACCGCCGGCCGCGACATCACGCTCCAGGAGGTGAACGAGGCCATCACCCTCGTGCACGACTGCGCGGATCAGGAGGCGGAGATCATCTTCGGCTCGCTCATCGACGAGAACCTCGCCGACGAGGTGAAGATCACCATCATCGCCACCGGCTTCGCGCCCAAGGACAGCAAGCGCGTGGCGCCCGGCGCGCCCGTGGCCACCCGCCCGGTGACCTCGCCCGCCGCGCGCATGAGCCTGCCGCCCTCGCGGCCGGTGACCGCGAGCAACGGTGAGAGCCGCCTGCCGCCGCCCACCGCCATGGTGCGCGCCACGTTGCCTCCGCAGCCCACGCCGGAGAGCCTCATCGCCGCCGCCAAGGCCGAGGGGCTCATCGACGAGGACCAGTACGACATTCCCACTTTCCTCCGGAAGGGGCCGCAGGTCGGCGAGTAGCCGACCAACGCTCGAGTACGGTTGGAAGCAGTAGGGGTCCGGATCTCCGCGCGGGATCCGGGCCCCGTTTTTTTGGAATCGAAATGACGGACGGCGTCGGGGCTTGGAAGCCCTTGCTTATAGGGCGTGAGGTATCACTTCGCTTGTCGGGGCTCACCAGGCCGA
>JAFEBB010000134.1 GCA_018266075.1 Deltaproteobacteria bacterium
CGCCGCCGCAGGTGTTGGACCCGCTGCACGGGCCGCCGCAGCTCACCGTCCCGCCACAGCCGTTGGGGCGGGTGCCGCAGTTGTCGCCCGCGGGGCACGTGGTCACCGGCGTGCAGCCGCACACGTTCGCCGTCCCGCCGCCGCCGCAGGTGTCCGTCCCGCTGCACGCGCCGCAGCTCACCGTCCCGCCACAGCCGTTGGGGACGGTCCCGCAGTTGTCGCCCGCGGGGCACGTGGTCAGCGCCGTGCAGCCGCACACGTTCGCCGTCCCGCCGCCGCCACAGGTGTCGCTCCCGGTGCACGGGCCACCGCAGCTCACCGTCCCGCCACAGCCGTCGGGGAGGGTCCCGCAGTTGTCACCCGCGGGGCACGTGGACAGCGCCGTGCAGCCGCACACGTTCGGCGTCCCGCCGCCGCCGCAGGTGTTGGTCCCGGTGCACGCGCCACCGCAGGTCACCGTCCCGCCGCAGCCGTCGGGGATGGTCCCGCAGTTGTCGCCCGCGGGGCACGTGGTCACCGGGGTCGCGCTCACCACGATGCCCGAGTAGTTCGACGGACCGTTCGCCGACCAGGGCACCGCGCCCGTGCCGCCGCCCGCGACGGTCACCTCGCTGAAGGTCTCCGCACCGTTGGCGTCGACCGCGACCACGATCGCGTAGCCTGCCGCGCCCGTCCCCGCCTTGAAGACGCCGGTGGTCACGTTGATGCTCGAGCAGCCCGTGAAGCTCGCCGAGCAGGTGGAGTCCCAGTCGAGGTACCAACGCACGGGAGCGGTCCCGCCGAGGGCGG
Source organism: Deltaproteobacteria bacterium (assembly GCA_018266075.1). Classification (GTDB taxonomy): domain Bacteria; phylum Myxococcota; class Myxococcia; order Myxococcales; family SZAS-1; genus SZAS-1. Next base: position 790 of record JAFEBB010000134.1, read on the forward strand.
TGTAGTTCACCGTGGCCCCCGCTGCGACGCTGGTGGTGGGCGGGCTGACGCAGAGGCCCACCGCGGAGAACGTGATCGTCTGCGCGGCCGAGTCGGAAGGCAGGTGGTGTGCGTCGCCGCCGTAGAGCGCGTACACGTCGACGCTCTGGCCGGGCTGCACCATCCCCGGCGGGATGGCGGTGGTGAGGGTCGCGGTGCCGGACGTGGTGGTGCCGCCGGTGATCGCCACCTGCCCCAGCGGCCAGGACTCGTCGATGACCCCGTTGCTCAGGTGCGAGCGGAACACGAAGGTCACCGCCCCGCCGAGGACGTTGGGGTTGCTGCCGTTCACGTTCACGGTCGCGGTGAGGGTGACGCTCCCGCCCTCGCTGGTGGCCGTGGGGGAGGCGCCCACCGTCGTCGAGGTGGGGGTGAGCGTGGACCAGGCGGTGATCAAGTTGGTGGCGTCGACGGAGCCCAGGCCGGTGGCGCAGTCGTAGCCGGCCCCAGCCTGGAAGCCGTAGAGCTTGCTGCCCGGGCAGCCCGGGTCGCCGGTGCGGCAGACCACCTCGTTGTTGCCAGCGGTGATGTCGTGGAAGGCCGCGGGCACGGAGGCGCTGGTGGCGTAGAGGAGCGGGTTGAGGTTGCCCAGGCGGCCGCCGGTGGCCTGGACGGCGAGGGCCACCACGCCGGCGAACGAGGGCGCCGACGCCGACGTGCCACCGATGGAGATCACCACCGGGTTGGCGCCGGTGTTGGTGCAGTCGCTCCCCACCAAGGTGCACTCGATGAAGATGCCGTACTGGGAGGTGCCCCCAGCGGCGGTGAACGACACGTCGGGGAGCATCCGCTGGTTGGCGGGGTTCACCGTGGTGGGCAGGCTGCCCACGGGCGTGCAGGTGGTGACGCTGCTCTGGTACAGCGGGCGGCCGTAGACGGCGCTGATGCCGCCGCCGCCCGCCGCGATGTTGTTCAGGTAGGCGTTGTTGCCTTCGTTCCAGACCGCCTCGGTGCCCACCGCGGTCACCGTGCCGCCGGTGAAGGTCAGACCTCCGCCCGCGATGGAGAAGCCGGTGCCGCCCACCGCGGTGACCTCGGGGAGGGACGCGGGCAGGTTCACGTACAGGCCGCCCCGGCCCTGACAGCTCGCGGCCCCGTCGTCGCCCGACGACGCGAGGTAGCTGATGCCCTCGAGCGCGGCGGCGGCGCCGTAGGTCTCCAGCACGTCGGCGTCGGCGGGCGCCGACCCCTGCTCGCAGCCGCCCCAGCTCTCGCTGAGGACGGCGCCGAAGTTCTGCTCGATGGCGTAGAAGACGGCGTCGTCGACGTTGAGGTCGTTCGCGCCGGTGTAGACGTAGTCGATGGTGGCGTTGGGCGCGATGCCGCCGGACCACTCGGTGTCGAGGACGGCCTCGATGCCTGCGCCGTTGGCGGCCTGCGCGGCGCCCGTGTTGGGCACCAGCTTCTTCACGATGGGGTTCGCGGCCAGGCCGTAGCGGGTGCGGAAGGCGGTGAGGTCGGCCTGGGAGATGTCGGTGATGCCCACCACGGCGATGGTCACCCCGCTGCCGGTGATCTTGGTGCCGGCGATGCCCGGGTTGTAGAGCGGCTCGACGTCATAGATGGTGGCCCAGTCCGGCGGGGCGATGCCGTTTCCGCTGCAGTACGCATCTCCCGCGGGACAGGTCGCCTGCGGATCCACCTGGTGGATTTGCGGTCGCGAGCGGCGCGGGAAGAAGTCGTGGGTGTTGGTGACGGTGAGCACGCGGTCGCCCAGCTCCGCGGGGATCGTGGGCGGACGCGCCATGGCGTAGTGCCGCTCCCCGGCCACGTCGTACTGGTGCAGCTCGGTGTGGAACGCCGCCTCCACCTGCGCCACCGTGCCGCTGAAGGTGACCCGGGTGCCGAGCGGCGAGGACGCGTGCACCGCGAAGCCCTGGCCGGCGAGCCAGCCCTTGGCGCGCTCGAGCGTGGCCGCGTCCGCGCCGAAGCGGGCGGCGTAGTCCTGCGGCGTGAGCCAGTGGTGGTAGCTCGGCGAGCCCGGGCGCTGGAGCTCGGCGAGGAGCGCGTCGCGGTCGGCCTTCTGCGCTGGGGTGAGCGCGAAGACCAGCGACATGTTGTGGAGCACGCGGGCGCGGTCCAGGCGTCCCACGTCGAGCTCGGGGCGGGCCAGCGGAGGAACGGTACGCTCCAGCACCACCGAGCCCGACGCGGGGGTCGTCCCGTCGACGCGGCTTGGCGTGGTGGAGCCGTCCGACTGGCCCATGGAGCAGGCCGCGAACAAGGCGGCCGCGGCCACCGTGGAGAAGGCCCGGCGGCTCCCGCGCTTGCGCGCCAGGAGGTCGAACTCCGAAGAAGCGGCCTTCATGGTGACTCCCGAGTACGTCCAGCGAGCATTGCGCCCGCTCCCACCGCCCGCGCCCACAGTAGGTGCGCGGGATCGGGCGGTCCAGCGGGTTCAGGGGCGCGGCATTTCGGGGGATGAGTCGCGGCAAGCGGCTCACGACCGACGGCCCCTTCGCCGAGACGAGGCCATCCACATCGCCTCGAAGATCCCCGCAGCCCAGTCCGGGAGCATCGAGGTGCGGCCGACGATGCCCGTTTCGTGACCGGCCTCGAGCACATCTGCCGCGAGCAGTGGGGCGCCTGCTCGCGGTTGAGCGATTCCACCGCGCGCATCGCCAACGAGCTGCGCGGCCATGTGGCGTCCGAGCTCGTGGATGGCGCTGCGAATGGGATCAAGGTTGCGTGGACGCGGCATCGGGGACGGGCCTGGTGCTGGCCGCCTGGCGCATGAAGGACGCCCGAACCCACCGCCACGCCGCGCCGGCCTGGCTCCGGGAGCGCCGCCCCACCCTGGCGCCCAACCCGACGTTCATGGAGCTGTTGCTCGAGTGGGAGCGCGGGATCGCGCGCTGACGGCCTGGACGCCCACCTCGGACCGGCGAGCCCACCGAATTCTTGAAGCTTCCGCGCGGGCACCGTCACAAAGCCCCGGAGGTGTCCCATGCGCTCCCTTCGCAAGAAGCTCCACCGAGCAGTGCTCGCGGTCCCGCTGGAGGCGGCCGTCGGCTGCAACCCGAGCACCCGGGAGGCGCCGTTCAACACCGGCGGCACCGAGGCAACGGCGGTGGGAAGCACCACCAGCAGCAACACCGCGGGCAGCGGCCCCCACGGGACCGGAACGGGGTCCACCGCCGCCTCCACCGCGACCGGGGCGACCAGCGCGGGTGCCACCACGGGCGCCACCGGCACCAGCGTCGGCCCCGCAACCTCGACCACGGGGATTTCCACCGCGACGGCCACGAACACCACCGGCACCCTGGGCACCAGCGACGGCATGGGCACGGGTCCCTCGAGCACCACGGGCACCACCGGGACGACCACCACCGGCACCGGGTTCACCACGGGCACCACCGGGACGACCACCACGGGCACCGCGTTCACCGCCACGGGCACCATCGGCGGGGTCGGAGCCAGCTCGACGGGCGGCACCACCGGCGCCCCCGACGCGGGGAGCTGGGCCGACTGCGACCCGC
>JAFEBB010000135.1 GCA_018266075.1 Deltaproteobacteria bacterium
GTGCAGCGCCCGCGCCACCAGCTCCTTGCCGCTCCCCGTGGGGCCCAGGATCATCACCGGGAAGTTCCAGACGGCGAACAGGCGGATGCGCGCGCGCACCTCGGCGATGGCGTCGCTCCGGCCAATCAGGCCCAGGGTGAGCTCGTCGAAGGGGGCGACGCACCCGGGGCCCGAGGGGGAAGGCGACGACCGGGCGTCCCTGTTGTGCTTGGTGGCCATGGCCGACCCCGGCGCCGCCCGGAGGGCGGAGAGCTCGGCTCGGGCGGGATGCCCGGGGAGCCTGGGGAGGGACAGTGCGACTGGCATGCCAAATGGGTTTTCGCGGGGTTGCGCGTCGCGGGAGCTCGAGGCGATCGCGCGGCGGACAGGGGTGACCGCCACGGACAGGCGAGGGTGACGGGACCTGGAGGCCCTTCGAGGCGACTTCAAAGCTCAAGGGAACTTGAGGTTTCCGAATCGCGCGGGCGCGAGCTTGATGAGCGCGAGCTTGCCCCCGAGATAGAGCGCGATCGTGCCCACCGCGAGCAGGGCGATCAGCCACCACCGCGCGCGCGGTGGCGAGCCGCTCACATAGCGCCAGAGCTTCTCGGCTTCATCGGTCCGGCCCATGGCGTCGAGGCACTTCGCCTCGTTGACGTACACCGGCTCGTCCAGTGGCAAGAGCCGTCTGGCCCGTTCGAAGAGCGGCACGGCGCGCGGGCAGTCGTGGAGCTGCGCATAGGTGTAACCGAGATCGTTGAGCACCCAGCCGTCCTCCACGCCTTCGGCAATGGCGCGCTCCCCGGTGGCCTTGGCCTCCTCGAGGCGTCCCACGGTCGAGAGGTAGAAGAGCCACGACGACATGATGGCCGGGTTCTTGGGCTCGAGCTCCAGCGCCTTCTTCAGTCGCGGCTCGACTTCATCCAACATCCCGGCGTTCAGGTACCCCGAGGCGGTCATGGCGAGCCGACGTGGCTCGCTGGGTGCTTCGACACACGTGAGCGCGTTCGCGACCACCTCGGGCGGCGCGTCATCTTCGAGCAAGGCAATGTATCGGTCGTAGTTGGCGGTCCACTTCACGAGCTTGGGTTCCGAGATGCGAACCTGGGGATCGCGCATCAGCTCCAGGGCTTCGCTCCGCCGACCGAGGGCGCCGAGCGCAAGCGCGCGGACGTACCGATCGCCGTTCGTCCAGTACATGTCCCCGACTGGCGGGGCCGCAGCCTCCTCGAAGTGATGCCCAAACGCCTGCGCGCGCCGAAGCTGCGCGGTGCCCGGAAGGACGCAGCCCAGCTCGATTGCCGTGCGCGCTTCGTGGACCGCGTCATCGAGCTTGCACGCCTGCGTGTCCACGTAGGACAGGTCCGCGTGCATGCACGCGGTCGAGATCCCGTGCGAGTCGCCGTGCCAGTAGCGCTCCACCATGCGCTTCTCCGCGTCCGGGTTGCCCGAGCGCACAGCCGCCTCGACGCACCGCAGACCCACGCCGCCGACGTTCGAAGCCGGGTCTTCGTGCTCATAGAACCAGTCGCACCAGGTGACAGCTTGATCCATGTCGCCCAGCTGGAGATACGCCCGCGCGAGCACGATGGCGGTGCTCAGGTCGCCGGTGTTCTCGATCTCCTGCTTGTCATGCTTGAGTGCCTCACCTGGAGAGGTCGGATTCGCGTAGGCCATCCAGTAGTCGGCCCAGGCTGCGTCGAGCAGGGGCAGATCGCGCTGGGCATTCGAGGCGCGCTCCAGGTCCTTCCGGAACGCCTCGGTATTGCCTGCCTCGCGGTCGTAGTACGCCATGGCGAGCTGGGCGACGGCGTCACCCGGATCTTCGGCGCGGGTCTTGAACGGTTGCACGTCGGCGGCGTGCGTTCCGCGCCGCGCATACAACTGGACGAGTGGACGGATGGCACCGATGCAGTTGCGATCCTTGGCCACCGCGCGCTCCAGCGCCGTGATCGCGGCGGCCTCGTTTCCCGCGACGAAGAGCGCGGATCCACGCAGCGCGTCGGGGTAGGCCGCGGCCGAGCATGACTTCTCAGGGGGCGCAGCGAAGATGCGCGTGCGAATCCCTTCCATCGCGTCGAAGTAGCCGTGCACCCCGGGCTTGTGCCGCTTGTCGAGGTTCTGCGAGTCGGCCGGGGTGATGGAGCCCTCCTCGCGGATCACCGCCTGCGACTTCCACACCGTGTACGCAATGGACCCCACGATGAGCGCGCCCAGCATCGCGACGACCTTGGGGTCCGTTCGCTTCGCGGAAGGCCTGGGCGGCTCCGGAGCCGAACCGACTGGCGCGGCAGGCTGCGCCGCCACGGGCTCCTGCGGCCTCGGGTGAGATTGAAACGCAAAGATCTGTTTGAGGGTGTCGCCGGCTTCAGCGAGCCGCTCGGGTGGCGCTTTCTGCGAGGCAAGGCTCTCCCTCAGCCGATTCGCATGTGGCGGAACGATGGCGCGCGGATCGGTGACACCCGTGAGCCGCTCGAGCTCTTCGAGAACCCGCAGGTGCCGCGCGAGCTGCGCGTCGGGCATTCCCTGGCGCCGCAAGAAGTCGAAAAACTCCCCGCGTGGAGATCTGCCGCCGGCCATGTGGTGAGCCCCCGACGGCGTCTGGCGGGTATGCCGATCACGCCGTGCGACACCTGATGATCTTCATTCTTGCAAATTCCGTCGGCAGTCGCGCTCCGGCTCGTTCCCCCGGGTTGGTTCCCCCGCCGCGCGTCGTACGAGCTGAAATCGGCCCACAGCCGACACCCTCCCGCTTGGTGGCGCCACATTGCGCTGGTGACAGCCGGTTCAGGATGCCAACCCTCCCCAGACCTCGCTCGCCACTGACTCGAACAGCGCCCGCGCCAGAGCAGGCGGAGGGATCCCGGCCGCGTCGTCGTACGCGAGCGGCTGGCCCAGGGCGAGCTGGCCCTCGAGCTCGCGGATCGCCGCGGCCCGCGCCGCCTGCGTCGCCTCGAGCTCCTCCGCCGTCAGCCGCTCCTCCAGGAACGCCGCCACGTCCCACGAGAGCTCCGCGTGCGAGGCCTCGTCCTCGGCGATGCGCGCGAAGGCCTGGCGCAGCTCGGGGTCGCGCGCGGCCCGCGACTGCCAGAGCGCCAGCGCCGCCCCGAACGTCTCCCGCACGCAGCCTTCCACCGCGTTCTCCACCGCCAGCTCCCGGGTCGAGCGCAGCCGCTCGGGGCCGAGCTCGGGCGCGACCACGATGCCGCCGCGACCCTCCGCGAGCGCGCGCATGGTCCGGGTGTGATCGATCTCCTCGAGAGCCGCTTGCCGGGCGCGGGCGCAGAGCTCTTCGGGCGCGCCCAGCGCCGAGAGCTCGCGCGCCAGCCTTCGGAACGCCGGCACCGACGCGGCCTCCAGCGCCGCCATGCTCGCGAGGTAGCCGCCCAGGCCGGGCTGGGCCTCGGGCATGGCGAACCCCTCGGGCTGGCGGCCGGTGCAGCCATATTGCCAATAGCACTCCACGACGTCGGCACCGCCATCGGTGGCGTAGCTGCCGCTGGCGTCGAGGGGGACGTGGCATTGAATGAGGCTTCCACCCTGGTTTGCGGTCGAGCAGAGGGAGCGACAGTCGTCTGGGGAGATGCCACCGCGCGGCCCAATGAGCGGAGACCCCTGGGGCAGGTAGGCCTCCGTGACTCCGCTGCACCCTCCACCGAGCGGCTCGCAGCCATAGCCGCCCACGAAGTACTGCGTCTGCGGGTCGCAGTCGGCCCAGCTCCCCGCGTCGGGGG
>JAFEBB010000136.1 GCA_018266075.1 Deltaproteobacteria bacterium
TTTGGCTCGCCAAGACGCCGTGCACGCCGCTCGGAGGCAGGTATCCGATCGACGCTGCGCGGGAGGCGCTTTCACAGCCAGCGCCCGAAGTGGTGCATTGACCAGGGCCGAGCCGCCCGAGAACAACGCCTAAGCGAGTTCCGCTGCGATCGTCTCGGCCAGCGCCAACGCTTCCGCGATTGTTCGCCCTGGGCACATCCCGTAGGTCGTGTTGCGCTCGTCATGGCGGGCCTCTTCAAGGATTCCCCGATCCGCCAAGCGGTCGAAGACTGCGCGCACCTCGGCATCGGCGAGCCCGAGGCGAGCGGCAATGTTCCTGGTCGTGAGGTGCTCGCGGTCGCCGGCTGGCGACGCCTCCCACAGCAACCAAATCGTCTGCGCCACCTTCCGCGCCTTCATGGCACCCATCTGAGCCTCCGAGCGGGCGTGATTGCCCGATGCTCCCGAGCATCTGGAAGGGAATTGACTATTGCAACCGACGCCCTGGGCCCCCACCCGTTGGGGCTACTGGCTCACGCTCACTCGGCGAAAACGATGAGACCCGAGAGGCTCTGAGCAGGTGTGACCGTGAGCTGGTACCAGGAGGAAGGCGCATCAGTCGGCCAGCTGAGAACAACCTCTGCGCTCCACCGTCCTGGTCTTGGCGTTGGCCCAGGAACACCAGCGATCGAACCCGTTGCACGCATGCGGGTGTCCTCGCTACTCACCTGGAATTCGACCGGCTCGGACAGCCCGCCAGCCGACCGGAACATCCGTGCGCGCGCCCTGAGCCGGCGCGTCCCGGACGGGATGTAGATCACAGAGGAAGGCGCGCGATCGTTGTCGTTGCCGATGGGTGGAAAGTCGCGCCACTCGAACACCAGCCGCGCCACCGTGACTGGATTCAGGCCGCGGAGGAGTCGGTCGATGGCATCCAGCAGCTCGCCGCCGTCTTGAATTGTGCAATCCTTCTCATTCGTAACTAGGAGCGTGCTTAGCAAGTCATCAACAGGCCCCAAGGTCTCGTCGTTGAACTGTACCGACAGCTTGTTTTCCCGGAGGCCCATCTGTGACGTGCGTGGATTCTTCCCCGAAATGACCGCGTAGATCGTCTTGGCGACGAGAAAGACGTCATCGACCGACTGCGGATTTCGGGGTCGGCCGCTGTGGACCCAGTCGGGCATCCAGTTCTGGCTTGCTGCAATGTGGTCCGATTCAGTGAGCCGTGTGTCGTCCGTCGCATGCACGATCCCCAGATCGCCTAGGACCCAGGCGCCGGCGCTCGATATAAAGATATTATTGGGTTTGATATCGCGATGAACGCGGCCCGTCGCGTGAAGTAACTTCAAGGCTTCTACGACTGGCCTGATCTTCTCGAGAACCAGTCGAGCATTCCCGACGAACTCGTCTCGATGCTTCTCGAGCGCCCCTCCGGGATGGAACTCCATCACGTACCAGTTGGGAGCATCGCTTGGATCCGCCGCTAGCACCCGAACCAATGCAGGATGCGACACGCTCCGGAGCGCGCTGATTTCCCTCGCTAACCTAGCCTCTGGACGCTTCGGAACCTTCAGGGCAGCCACCGCAGGCTTCCCCGCGATGAACGCATCGAAGTTCGCTTGAATTGCTGCAATCACTGTCGCTGCCGAGTACCCCGTTACCAGGGAGAACATGCGGTTCGCGAGTTCGGCGCGATAGCAAAGGTAGACGTTGGCACCGCCGCCCACGCCAATCGGCTGCGCCGCAGGCGCGACTAGCCAGCCAGCTGTTTCAACAGCCTGTCTGACTGCTAGAGCGAGTGATTCACTGGATCCCGAGTCGCCGGTTGCGGAGGGGTTGAGGTGCTGCCAGCCGTAGACCGGACGATTTTCGAACGTGCCCGAAACGACCAGCGCTAAATCGTCGATTCTCAGGTGTTCGTTCACGATCCGAAGAAAGTCCGGGATCTCCGACCCACGTCTGCGCGTGAGGGGGTGGACCATGAGGCACAGCGCCTCCAGGAACTTCGATCCTGGCTGATCGAGGAGCGCGACCCGCGGATCCGTCCAAAGCCAATCTCGGTCGTAATCGTTGTTGTTGATGACGTGTTGCACAATGTCATCGCTGAGCGTCTTGAATTGCGAACGTCCGTCGCTCGACGGCAGCTTTTCAGGGTTCGAGCCCAAGCGACGGAGGAAGTCGATATCGCCCAGCGCGCCCGTATATCGGAAGCTGAGGTCCTCGAGTCCGTCGTGTATGTCCTGCCGGGTGATCCGTCCGACGTTGATTGGAGTGTCTGAATCCGCCATTCCGATCTCGTGTTTGAACTTGAGAACTGCGCACCTCAGGTCAGCTCGCCAACGCTATCGGCGTGTTTCTCAAGGTACCGCACCTTGCACATGTCCTCCATGACTGAGCGACTCCTTCGCACCGAAGCGACGCAGCTGGTGCAGATGTCGTTCCACCTCGGGGACCGTCCGTCGTGGTGAGAGTATCGAGACGAGCCTTCGCGTTCCTGACCGCACCGACTCTTCGATGATGATCCACCCTCGACCGTAGTTCACGCTGGCCCTGTCCACCGCACTCACACTCACGCCTCGGGCCCCTGCTGCACCGGCGAAAGCTCCTGCTGCGATGCTCGTGAGTCCTGCCATTCCCTTAGCGTCGTCGCTGTCCCCTTCAACTTCCAGATCGCACGCCCGTTGTGTAGCGCTTCCGATTTCTGAGACACGTAGTTGATAGCACTCAGGCTGCTTTCT
>JAFEBB010000137.1 GCA_018266075.1 Deltaproteobacteria bacterium
CGACGAATCCCTCGGGGCTCGGCGGGTCGACCAGATTCCAGTCTACCGCCTCGGCTTCCTTCGGCGGCGCGGGGCCCTTTTGCCAGCCCCAGGTCATCCACGCGGGCAGCCGGTCCATCACCGGGCTCTCGTCCACGAGATACAGGGGCTCCGGCTCCGGGCGGCGCCGATGCCAGTGCACCCTTCGCGCGCTCGACGGCCTCGCCGACCTCATCCACGCCGGCAACCTCGACACGTCCACCTCACCATCCACCAGCTCCAGGTCTCGGGCCGGCTTCACTTCCTGGCCGGCCGCTGACGCATGGCCGCGCATCCACGCCGGCAGCTTGGAAACGTCGACGGCTTCGTCTTCCAGCTCCTGCCCGCGCCTCTCCCGCGCACCCGGCGCGCGCATCCACCTCGGGAGCCTGGCCACGTCTACGGGCTCGTCGAGCTCGTTTGCGGCCTCCAGCCTCCGCTCCAGCGGCAGGTCCGGCTGGATGACCCGCGCCGGGGCCACCCTCGGCGCCTCGGCAGGCAGCCCCAGGTGCCGCAGGATCTTCTTCACCACCTCCGGGTCCTGGATCACCGCGATGGGCCGCGCCCTTCCGTCGCACGCCCCGCACTGGAACACGTCCGTCTTGTAGACGCGCTTGAGCAAGCTGGCCCAGTCCATCCTGTCGTTGCGCGGCTTGGACCCTTCCTTCGGGCTGGGCGGGCTCCACGCGGGCACAATCCTCTTCCGCAGCTTCGACGCCGGCGCCAGCGCCCCGTGAAAGCGCACCAGGTTGGCCCGCGGCGGAGGAATGAGCGCCGCCAGCCGCCCCAGCAACTGCTCCCGGGTGAGCACCAGCGTACGCGTGCCGTCCTTGAGCTTCTTCCGCGTGCGGTAGACCACCCGTCCATCCGGCAGCTCCGAGAGCCGCGACAGCGAGAAGCTCGGCCTCGCCCCGTAGCGGCACAGCCGCTCCAGGCTCTCTCGGTCGTGCGCGGGGATGAAGACGTTGGCGTGCAGGGTGTAGCCCTCAGCCCGAGCGCAGCGCACCGTCGCCCGGGTGCGGCGCTCGTCCGGCCCCGCGAACACCCGCACGCCCCGGATGGCCTCGGTCTGCTCGCGCGCCAGGCCGTCCGGCGCCGGCTCGGCGGCAACGTCTCGCGCGGCGACCCGCTCCTTCCGCTCCAGCCGGCGCACCACCCGCGCCAGGACCTCGGCCACCTCCGCGTTCGTCGGCGGCGGCAGGGGCACCGTGCGCACCGCTTCGCCGTCCTTCACGAAGAGCGCGTCGGCCACCACCACGTGCAGGTGCGGGTGCAGGTTGAGCGCGCTGCCGAAGCGCTGCACGAAGGTCACCGCCGCCGTCTCGCCGCCTGGCAAGCCGAGCGCCTTGGCGCGCGCCCGGTGGCTCCGGCGGATGGCCCGCTGCAGCTCGCCCAGCACCTCGGTGATGCGCGCCGGGTAGCGCGCCAGCCGGAAGCGAAGCGGAAAGGGCACGGTGAGCACCCACTGCCGGTAGGCTGTCACCGGCAGCACCCGCTCCACCAGCCGGGCGGCGGTGTCGCTCATGCGCCGCGCCCCGCAGCTCGGACACACCCCGCGGCCCTTGCAGGAGAAGGCCACCAGGCGCTCGATCTTGCAGCCCGCGCAGCGCACTCTCGTGAAGCCTTGGGCGAGGATTCCACAGGCCAGGTAGCGCCGGAGCTCGCCCTCGACATAGCCGGGCAGGCCGTCGCCCTCGGGGCCGCGTCGCTGGGAAACGAAGCCCTCGAGCTCGGCGCGCACCACCCCATGGAGCACCGTCCGCTCCGGCCGCCGACGAATCCCCAGCCCCTCCGCGCACGCGACGTCGCGCGCGGCCCCCACGCCGCCCAACCCCACCTCCCGAGAACCCGCGGCAGACTACGCGGGTGGGCTGACGCCCGATGCAAACAGCTCACCCTTGGGATTTCCGGGCATTCAACCCGCCTCGACCAAGCCACGCGCAGGCTCGCGCCCACCCTCACTCGATCCGCGAAGCAGCCCTGCGCGGGAGGAGCTCGAGGTCCTCGATGCCAAGCCCGGCGAGGGATGCACGGCGCCGGCGTGCTCGCTCGTCCTCGTGAACGAGGCCGAACAAGGCCGCCCGAACCATGTCCAGGAGCGCCTTCGGCCCGTCCGCGCGGGAGGGCGCCTTCGCCCCTCGGGGACTCGGCTCCACCCGGATGCCCTGGCGTCGCTCGAGGTGGACGACGCCAAGCTCCGGGGCAAGTCGCGGCCCTGAGCGGCGCGAACCCCACCGGGTTTCCTCTTCGCCCCACCTCGGCGTGCCGGGGCCCGCGCGCCTGTCATGGGGTTCGGGTTTCACTTCTCTAGCTTCGACCTCCGAGAGGCCGACGCCCGAGCGCACCCGATCGACCCGCAGATCCGGCTCTCGAGCTCGCGAACGCACCGGTCGCGACCCCGGGCCCGTTCAACCGGGGCGCGGCCCGGTTCGATTGAGCTCTGATTCGAAAAGACGAGCGTCGCGCTCGAGGAGATCGAACCTCCCTTCCATCGACGGGGTGGTCTCTCTGATTTGATCGAACCTCCTTTCGATTGAACGAAAGGCCGTCTCGGTCTGGTCGAGCATGGCCTCGATCACATCTCGACGTGTCTCCGTTCGACGGAACCCACGTTCGATCAA
>JAFEBB010000138.1 GCA_018266075.1 Deltaproteobacteria bacterium
GTGCTCCGCCCGGCTCAGCTTCAACCGATCAAAACCGCTGTGCGGAGGTACTAGATCGCTCCGAGCCTTCGAGCGAGCGCCCGAAATATTGCTGCTTCAGACTTGCGCGATAGCGTGGGCGCATGCGCGTTCTGGCGATCGTGGTCGCGGTGTTGGCGTGGGAGGGCGCGGCCTGGGCCCGCCCCGTCGAGGACGGAACGCGCGTGACCCTCTTCGCGGGCGCGCGCTACGTGCCCCACCAGCACTTCATCGATGAAGCGCAGGCCTCGGGCGATCCGGTCTCGTCGTCGCTCGCGATTGGCCCGGAGGCGCTGGTCTCGTTCAGCTATGCGCCGCAGCCGTCGATCGAGATCAGCCTCGAGGTCGGCTACGCGTACGACCACTACACGCTCCAGTCCGGGCCGCTCACCATGCAGAACGTGCCCCTCGTGGCCTCGCTCCGCTGGATGCCCTTCGACGGGCGGTTCTGCCCCTACCTCGGCGCGGGCGGCGGCTACATGCTGGGCATGGTCAGCGGCGGAACGGCCGACCAGAAGGACGCCCACGCGCAGGAGTTCCACGCGATGCTCGGGTTCATCTTCCCCCTCACGCCGACCATTTGGCTCACGGCGGAGGACCGCTTCCAGCTCGCCAGCGCCGACATCCTCCCCATCGGCCAGGTGCAGACGGGCGGCAACGCGCTCCTGGTCGGCCTCTCGTTCACCCTCGAGCCGGCCAAGGACATCGCGCCGCACTGACGGCCGCCTGGCCGGCTGGCGGTGTTTCAAGCGGTGCACGCCGGCCGGTTTCCGGCTAGAACGTCGCGCGAAATTCGGCACCGGGTCGCGCGTTGCACGCGGCGATCTTGAGCGAGGTGCCGATGCGTAGTCGATTCCAGAGCCGCGATTCCGCCGCCGACGGCGTGGTGCGCGGTCCGCAAAGCGCCGGGAAGGTGCCCACCGTGGAGATGGACATGGAGAAGGAGCTTTCCGAGATCCGCAAGGAGGTGGTCGAGAGCCGCAACCTGGTCATCAAGACCGACAACCTCCTCAAGAACCTGCACGCCGAGCTCAAGGTGGTGAGCAAGCGCCAGGAGGAGATCTTCAAGAAGGGCTGGGTGGGCTCGGCCATCGCGTACGTGGGCTTCATTGGCCTGGCGCTCGGCGGCTCGATCCTCATCGCGAACGCACGCCTGGCGAGCAGCCACGACGAGGTGGGCACGCTCACCAAGCAGGTCGACGAGCTCAAGGCCCAGCTCGGCACCGTGAACGCCGAGCTCGCGGCGCGCAAGACGTCCAGCGACAGCGCGGGCAAGGTCTACAACGCCATCGCCGATGGGCAGAGTGAGCAGGCGCGCCTCAAGGCCGTCGACGCCCTCGCCGCGCTGGATCGCACCAAGCTCAGCGGCCTCGAGAGCCGCGCGCTGGATGATCGCGCCCGCCTGCTCAAGGCGGAGCTCGCCAACACCGCGCTCGAGGAGGGCCGCGCCGCCTTCCGCCGCAACGACTCCAAGGGCACCGCGCTCTCGCTCAAGCGCTTCCTCACGCTGGCGCCGGAGTCGCCCGAGGCCACGCAGGCCAGCTTCATGCTCGGCAACGCGCTGCACGAGGAGCACGACTGGGCGGGCTCGATTGCGCCGCTGGAGCGCTTCGTCACCAACGCCAAGGGCCAGAAGGACGCCGACTACGCGCTGCTCATGCTCGCGCAGGCGTACGAGAACACCGGCGACCACGCCAAGGCCATGGCCACCGCGGATCGCGGCACGCGCGAGTACCCCGGGAGCCGCTTCATCGCGGACCTGCAGCACCTCTACTCGCGCGCCAAGAAGGCCACCGCCGACGCCGCCGTCCCGCCGCCGGGTGCGCCGGCGCCGGCCCCTGCGCCCGCGCCGAACCACAATTGACAGCCGCCGCGCGCGGGCCTAGTCACCCCGCGTGGCGAATCCTCCGCGATACCGGCCGTTCCGGGCCGTGGCCTGGGGCGTGTTTCTCACCATGGCCCTGGGCTTCGTGGCGCTCATCGTCATCGCCGTGGTGAAGGGCGTGATGGCCGAGCGGGCCATGGCGCAGGCCTCGGGCGAGGAGCCGCGCAGCGCGGCGGATTGTGCGCGCGGGCTCGCGGGCGTCTACGTCGACGTGCACCAGGAGCTCGACCAGCAGCGCTCGGGAACGCCCTCCGACGACGCCGCTGCGGCCGCGCGCTGGGCCAGCATCCGCGCGCGCCTGACCGCGATCCGCGAGAAGTGCCCCATCCAGAGCAGCGCCTCGGATCCGCTCAGCCGCGCGTACCACCAGGTGCAGGCGCTGCAGCGGCTCGCCGAGAGCGCGGCCACGCAGTACAGCCAGGAAGTCGGTCCCACGGACGTCGAGGCGCGGCGCTTGCTCGGCGCGGCCGGCATCCACTTGCAGCCGTAGTCAGTTCCTGGTTCCTGGTTCCTGGTTCCTGGTTGTGGAGGGCCAGGAACTAGGAACTAGGAACTAGGAACTAGGAACTAGGAACTAGGAACTAGGAAC
>JAFEBB010000139.1 GCA_018266075.1 Deltaproteobacteria bacterium
AGGCGCTGCCGCTCACGCCCAACGGAAAGGTCGATCGCAAGCGGCTGCCGGCGCCGCAGAAGCAGCGCACCACCTCATCTTTCGTGGCACCACGAACCGAGCGCGAGCGCCAGGTCGCTGAGGTGTGGTGCGAGGTCCTCGGCGTCGATCGCGTGAGCGTCCACGACGACTTCTTCCAGCTCGGAGGACACTCGCTGCTGGCGACGCACGCGCTGGCAAAGCTCGAGCAGCTGCACGGCGTCCGCGCGTCGCTGCGTCGCTTCTTCGAGGCGCCGACGGTCGCGCGCTTCGCTGCCGCGCTCGATGGGAGCGGACGGTCGGCGGCAATCCCGCGGCGGAGCGCGGACCGTGCGCCGCTCTCGCTGATGCAGCAGCGGCTCTGGTTCCTCGAGCAGCTCCAGCCGGGACAGGCCACTTACAACCTGCCGTCTGCGTTCCGGCTCCGCGGGACGCTCGACATCAACGCGCTCGAACGCGCGGTCAACGAGATCATCCGACGGCACGATGTGCTCCGAACGGTGCTGCGCTGGGAAAACGAAGAGGCCGTGCAGGTGGTCTTGCCGGAGCTGCAGCTCTCGCTCACGCCCGAGCCGTTGGATCGGGCCGAGCTCGACGCTCGACTTCACGCGCTCGCCCGCGAGCCGTTCGAGCTCACGCGCGGGCCGCTGCTGCGTGTGCGGCTCTTCGAGCTCGGGCCGGACGAACATGAGCTCTTCGCGATGCCGCATCACGCGATCTGGGACGGCTGGTCGTTTGATCTCTTCTTGCGTGAGCTCGACGTCCTCTACGGCGCATTCTCGAAGGGGAAGCCGTCGCCGCTCGCGCCGCTGCCGATCAGCTACGGCGACTTCGCCGCGTGGCATCGCGGCTGGCTCCAGGGCGCGGAGCTCGAGCGTCAGTCGACGTATTGGATGAAGCAGCTCGGTGGCGTGCTGCCCGAGCTCTCGCTTCCGACCGATCGGCCGAGGCCTGCCGCGCTCTCGTATGCAGGCGATTCCCTCGAGCTCGATCTCACGCGCGGTGAAGTGGAGGCGCTGGAGCAGCTGGGCCGCAGCGCGGGCGCGACGCTCTACATGGTGCTGCTCACGGCTTTCGAGGTGATGCTGCATCGCCATTCGGGGCAGACGGACCTGCTGGTTGGCACGCCCGTGCGCGGACGCAGTCGCGTCGAGACGCAGGACCTGCTCGGCTTCTTCGTGAACACGCTCGTCATTCGAAATGATCTCTCGAGCGCGCCGACGTTCATGCAGTTGCTGGAGCGCGTCCGCGCGACGTGCCTCGATGCGTTCAGCCACGAAGACATGCCGTTCGAGTTGCTCGTCGAGCGGCTCGGCGTCCAGCGCGACCTGAGCCGCTCGCCGATCTACCAGGCGTTCTTCTCGTTCCAGGACGCGCGCGGCCGCAACCACAACCTCGGCGAAGTCCCCTTCACCCAGGACAACGTGCACAACGGCACGTCGCCCACGGACATCAGCCTCTGGGTGAAGCAACACGGCGATGGGATGGTCGGACGCGTGGAGTTCCTCACGGCGCTGTTCGAGCCCGCGACCATGCTTCGCTTCCGCGATCAGTTCCGCGAGCTGCTGCGCAGGCTGCCTGCGCTTGCATCGCAGTCCGTCGCGAAGCTCGACATTCTTCCGGCGGCCGAGCGGAGACAGCTCGAGTCGTGGAACGAAACCTCGCGGCCGTGTGCGCAAGTCGAGCTGCTGTCGATGTTTGACCAGCAGGCGCAGCGGGCGCCGGACGCGACCGCGCTTCAGATGGGTGGCCAGGCGGTTACGTTTCAGGAGCTGCATGTCCGCGCCAACCAGCTGGCCCAGCTGCTGATCTCGCGCGGCGTGAAGCCGGGCGCGCTCGTGGGGCTCTGCGTGGATCGCAGCCTCGAGCTGATCGTGGGCCTGCTCGGTATCCTCAAGGCTGGCGCCGGCTACGTGCCGCTCGACCCTGCGTTCCCGGCGGAGCGCCTTGCCTTCATGTGCGAGGACGCGAAGCTCGACGCGCTCGTGACGACCTCGAGTCGACGCGAGCTGTTGAGGCACCCTGTGCCCGTGGAGCTCCTGATCGATCGAGATGCGGCCGAGCTCGACCTGCAGTCGGTGGCGGCGCCCGAGGTGAAGGCCGATCCGGAGCGCGCGGCGTACGTGATCTACACGTCGGGCTCGACGGGGAAGCCGAAGGGGGTGGCAGTGCCGCATCGCGCGGTGGCGAACTTCCTGTCGAGCATGGTCGACGGGCCGGGGATGACGGCGAGCGACACGGTGCTCGCGGTGACCACGCTGTCCTTCGACATCGCTGTGCTCGAGCTGCTCCTGCCGCTGACGGTGGGGGCGAAGATCGTGCTCGCGTCTCGGGAGACGACGAGCGAAGGCGCGGCGCTGGCGGAGCTGTTGGGCTCGAGCGGCGCGA
>JAFEBB010000140.1 GCA_018266075.1 Deltaproteobacteria bacterium
ACGTGCTGCCCGCGGTGCTCGTGGTCGACGTGCTTCCGTTCGCCGCCGTCGTCCCGGTGCTTCCACCGGTCGTCTTGCCCGTGGTGCTGCCGCCGCCACAGCCGGCAGCCGCCATCGCCGCCAGGCCGAGGACGAGCAGCGCCTCGCTTCGGAGTCTCATTGAGTTGTTCCCCATGTCGCGGCGAGCGCCCCTGGCGCCCACCTCGCGACGATGTTCGTTGTCGAGAACGACCGCAGCCCCGCCCGTCCATCCCGCCCGAGTGTTCAGGCTACATCAACTTGAAATCGAAAAGCTCGAACGCCCCTACGGATCGGCCTTGAGGCTGTTGAGGGAACGCTCCACCCGAGCTTCGAGTGGACCGTACGTCGCCTCAGGCGCAGAGAACGAGAGCAGCAGAAAGCCACGCGCGCGCGGTACCACGTAGTGGAGCGCGCGGACGCCGTCATAGCGGCGAAGCTCCACGCGAAACACCGGGCCCACGGGCAAGGTCCCGGCGCGCGCCGAGGCCACGTCCCATCCGCCGCCGAGATCGGCGAGCTTGGGCAACGCGGCGGCCACGGCGTCTTCGCTGGCGCCCGGGGGAAGGTCGGTGGTGTAGCGCGTGAGCGTGAGCCCGGGACGGAAGCTCGCGCGCGCCGGCGGCCCCGCGACCTCACCCGTGAGCTCGAAGCCGTTGGGCGGCTCGTAGCGCGCGTGCACCTGGGCGAGCTGCTTCTCGTTGGAGCACGCGGCGAGCGCGACGAAAGCCAGGGCCAGACGACGCATCGTTCTCTCGAGCGAATGGGTGCACAAACAAAGACGCCGTCGCGACGAATCGCGACGGCGCCTTCAAGCGAGCCGAGCTCACCTAGCGATTGCAGACCACCTGGACGTAGGCCGTGTTGGTGCCAAACCAGCCGCTGACCTGATCGTAGTAGCAGAACAGGTATCCGCCCGAGTAGGCAGGCAGGTAGAAGTTGGTGGCGTCCCAGTTGATGTCTGACCCCTGCCAGGCGTTGCTCACGCCGTTGGCATTGCAGGTGTTGTTGAACGTGGCGAGGAGCCGCTTGTTGGTGCCCGTGGACGTGGTGCTCCAGTACGCGTGGCACTCGGTAGGCACGACGCCCATGCCGTGCGCGAAGGCGGCGTTCTGACCCGAGGCGGTGAGCTGGGTCCACGCGGACACGTAGCGGCCACCGGTCACCTCGTAGATTTCGAACGAGTCGACGCGGGTGTCGCCGATGTTGTTGTAGTTGGTGATCACCAGCGGCTTGATGAAGCGCGTGCCCACCGGGAACTGGGTGAGCGCCGTTCCCTCGCCGGAAATGGTCGCGGTGAAGGTGCTCCAGTTCGCCGTCAGCGTCACGCCGTTGGCGATGAAGTAGCCGTTGTTGCCGCCGTTGCCGGCCAGGATGTTCTTGGACTTGTCGTACGCGACGTAGCCCGCGTAGAAGGTGCCCGCGCCCGACACGAGCTTCGCGGAGATCCGACCCTCGTAGTTGCGGCTCGGATCCACCGGGATGAAGTCGCCGAAGGTGGCCCACTCACCCGTGGTGCCCGTGTTCACGGTGATGTCGAACGACGAGTCGCCCTCCAAGACGTCGGTCGTGTTCAGGGCGTAGGTCGCCTGGGCGCCCGAGATCTGCACCCACTTGGTGGTGTCCGACACCCAAGCGATGAGGTTGCGGCCCTGGCCCGCCGGGGCGGCCGGGCCGGCAGGACCGGTCGGACCGGTGGCACCCGCGGCGCCGTTGGCACCCGCAGGACCGGTGGGACCGACGGGGCCCTGTGCGCCATCGGCGCCCGCGGCACCGGCAGGACCGGTCGGACCCGCAGGACCCTGGAGCCCGGTGGCGGAGCCCACCCATGCCCCGCTTGAGTTCACGATCGGCGAGCCGTTCACCGAGATGCCGCTCTGGTCGATGGTCACGGTCGCGTTGTTCACGCTGTCCGCCTCACCCGCGTGGATCGCGTACGCCACGCTGGTGATGGGCTGGCGCGGCGTGAGCACCTCGCCGTTCACCGTCAGCTGCAGGTAGCGCGTCGTGCCGTCCCAGAGGTTCGCCGGGAAGGCCGTGAGGCTGCCGAGGTTCAGGCTGTAGAAGCCCTCCACCACCGCGACCGCGCCGCTCGTACCGGCCGAATAGGTCTCGCTCCACAGCGACGCGCCGCCAGACGACGCGGCGAAGATGTCCACCGTGATCGTCGCCGACGCATTCAGCGGATTGCCGCTCGCGTCGAACAACCGCCCCTGGTACGTGAGCTGCTGCGGCACGCCCGCGCTCGCGGTTCCCGCGAGGAGCAGCGTCGCCATCACCATCATCAGTCGCTTCATCTTGCGCTCCTCTTACGGGCTGACGACGCCGCCCAGGTTCTTGTAGCTGTTGCTGCTTCCAATCGGTCCGGGGTTCTTGG
>JAFEBB010000141.1 GCA_018266075.1 Deltaproteobacteria bacterium
GCGGATGGGGAGCATGAACTTCTCGCTCTCGTACGCGATCTGGATGGGCCGCAGGAAGTTGGAGCCGGTCTTCGCCTTCTCCTTGAGGTTCACCTTGGCCACGAAGAACTTCATGCCCTGGCGGATGTAGGGCTGCAGCGCCGCCGAGGCCTTGGCCGGAACTTGATAGCCCGACTCCTTGAGCCAGGTCTCGAGCCCATCGCTCTGCTTGGCGCTCAAGATGACGATGTCGTACTCGCCGACGGTGTACTCGGCCTCCACCTTCACCCCGAGCGCTTCGCTGCGCGAGTCGGAAACGCGACCCGCCGCCTTGGCTGGGGCCGGAGGCGCCATCGACCTCTTCAGCGCTTCGTAGCGCCGCGTATCACAGGGATCCGGATCCACATACTTCACAAGTCGAGGCGCCGAATAATTGTCGATTCGATCGACGAGCGCCTTCTCGCCAATGTGGATCTGCTCGCGCACGATCATCGTGGGCACCGGGACGACCATCGCGAAGTCGGTGAGGTTGCCCTGAAAGTCGTTGCTCATGGTGAGCACGGTGCGGTTCTCGTCGCGCACCAGGACCACCTTCGATGCGTGGTTGTAGAGCTCGGCGCCGGCCTTGCCCACGTAGAAGCCGCAGAACGCGTGGGCCCGCTGGGGCATAAGCAGCGCCGTGCTGGCGAGGAGGGCGGTCAGGACGAGCTTGGCCTTCATGGTGATCCTCCCGGATATCACAGTTAACCAGATGGTTACTTCCACATCCTCTTGTACCACGGCTCCTCGCTTGGGATGTGTCCCGGCGCATCGTCGCCCATGGCCTTCATGATCGCCGCCTTGTCCCAGCCGGTCAGCGTCGCGAGCGTGTCGCGCTCCTGACCGTGGCGGGCGTCGAGCGACTTCAAGTACTCGCGACCGGCCTCGCACGCGAGGTTGCCCTTGAAGGGGTGGCGCAGGATGTAGCGCGCCTGGAAGTTCTGCTGGTCGCCCGTCTCCTGGAACACGAGGTCCTCGGGGAAGTGTTCGGCGTCATAGCGCACGTGCAGGCGGGTGATGATGGGCGCGTTGCTGCCGCTCTGGTCGAGCCAGAAGACGCCCAGGCCGTGGAGCTCCTCGGGCGTGAGCGGGTTGTCCGCGCAGGGATCACACCAGGCCGAATTCCATACATACTCAGTATGAACCGCGCGGTAGTCGCTCTGCTTGTGCGCTTGCTGGAACGTATCCGCATAGAACTTGCCGAAGACGTCTTTCACGTAGAGCGGAACCTCGACATCGCTGGGCATGTTCACGGTCTTGTAGTTGGCGCTCTCCACGCGGCCGTGCGGCGTGAGGGTGTAGACGAGCAGGTCCTGCGCGCCCTTCGCGTTCGCCATCCCCAGACGAATGGGGAGCATGAACTTCTCACTCTCGTAGGCGATCTGGATGGGCCGCAGGTACGTGACGCCGGTGCTCTTCTGTTCCTTCAAGTTCACGCGGGCCACGAAGAACTTCATATTCTGCTTGATGTACGGCTCGAGCGCCGCAGCGGCCTTGGGAGGTATTTGATAGCCCTGCTGCACGAGCCAGGTCTGGAGACCGTCACTCTCTTTGGCAGAGAGGATGACGATGTCGTACTCGCCGACCGTGTACTCGGCCTCGACCCTGACGCCCAGGGTCTTGTTGCTCGCCTTGCGCGGTGCCGGCGCGGCGTCCTCTTTGACCGCTGCTGCCTTCTCTTCCCTCTCGTACTCCCTGGGCGAGCACGGATCCTCGTCGAAGTACTCGACGAGCCGCGGGGCGGAGTAATTGTCAATGCGGTCCACGAAGTGCCTATCGCCGATGTGGATCTGGTCCTTCACGAGAACCGTGGGCACCGGGACGACGAGGGCGAAGTCCTTCATGTTGCCCTCGAAGTCGTTGTTCATGGTGAGCACGGTGCGCTTGCCGTCGCGCGCGAGCACTACCTTCGAGGCGTGGTTGTAGAGCTCGGCGCCGGCCTTGCCCACGTAGAAGCCGCAGAAGGCGTGGGCAGGGCGCGGCGCGAGCGCTGTGGCGGCCAGCATCGCGAGCGAGACAATCGACAACCGGGCGTTCATGGCTGACTCCACAGTTAACGGAAGTGTTACTTCCAGAGGCGCTTGTACCAGGGCTGGTTCGCGGGATCGGCGCCGGGGGCATTGGGGCCCATGCGGTGCGCGATGAGCGCCTTGCTCCAGCCCGTCAGCGACGCGAGCGTGTTCAGCTCCTGCTGGTGCCGCGTGTCGAGCGCCCTCTTGTACTGCTCACCCGCGGGGCAGCTCAGGTCGCCCTTCCACGGGTGGCGCAGGATGTAGCGGGCCTGAAAGGTGCTCTGGTCGCCGGTCTCCTGGAAGACGAGGTCCTCGGGGAAGTGCTCGGCGTCGTAG
>JAFEBB010000142.1 GCA_018266075.1 Deltaproteobacteria bacterium
GACCCGACTCGCGCGACGCGCTCCGGAAGACCCAACGAGGGTAGCATGGGCAGTGAAGGGCAGGGCGGCAGCAAGCGGGATTTACCATAACGTCCCAACGCAGACGTTCTTTGGCCGCTTGTCCGGTCTATCCACTCCATCGAACGCAATGCACGACCTTCTCCACTCGAAGCTGCAATCTAGAAGACCAGCGTACCCGCGTCCGAGAGCAACTTGTAATTGAAAGGTCCCTGCCCTGCATCGGCGACCCAGTCGAACGGTTGCGTGGTGCGGCCCGCATCGTCGATGTACTCGGTGGTGCCGTCGCTCCAAGGCGCGAGCTCGAAGCCCTGCGGATTCGCATCAGCGAACTGGCCCGCGTCGTTGGGCGCGTCCATTCGAAGCCCGCTGACGTCCACCTGCCCAATGAACGAGGAGTCGGCCACGAGATTCGTACCATTTCCTGACGAATAGCCTTTCACGGTTCCATTCAAAGGTCCGGTCAGAAGTATCCCGGCGCCTCGATTGCCAAATATCTGTGCAAAGCTCAGCTGAGGGGCGCCCGCGTCGTCCGAGACAACGACTCCGTTCGCGTTGCCGGAGACCTTGGGGGTCGTCGAGAGGCTGCTGAATGCGCCGAAGACATCGATGCCGTCGCCGACGTTGTTGCGGATCTCAACCGTACTGCCCGCGCCGAGCGCGTGCGGACTGGCGATGCTGCTTGCACCGAGGAGTTGAATGCCGCTCGCTCCGTTGGCCTCCACGATCGAGGTCCCCTGAAGGCTGACGCTGCAGGAGGAGTGAGAACACACCGCGACAATTCCTGCGCCGACGTTGTTGCTCACGGCCGCACCAAGGAGCGTGATTGTCGAGTCCTCGTCGAGGAACCCGACTCCGTTCTGCTCGATGTCGATCGACGGGCCGAAGTAGTCGTCCGCCGCCGACTTTCGGAGGTGCACACCCGATCCGGCGCATGACGAGAACGTGCTGTTTGCGACGGTGATGTGCCCCGATCCGAGGTCAACGAATCCGTCGTGCCGAGCGTGAGTAATCACCAGGTCGGCGAGGTTGTCGGTACCTCGGTCTTTGAAGATCATCCCGTAGGCGAATCCATCGACCGTCAACCCCCACAGATTCACGACGCTGCAAATGACGAATGGTACCTGTCCCGCATCTGCGTCGTCTTCGAACACGATTGGGCCCGCGTCGGGATCGACTTCGAGCTGCTGGCCCGTGAAGTTGCACGCGATGTTCGCCGGGTCGCCGCCGTCTTCATCGCGGGGGAAAGTCTCGAGGCTCGAGTAGTAAGTACCGGGGTTGACTCGAATGTAGCCCTCGGTCACGCCGAGCGCGTGGCTCAGCGTTTGGAAGGGATACGAAGTGCTTCCCTGCGCGGTGTCGTCGCCCGAGGGCGAGATGGCGACCTCGGTCATCGTCACCGTTGGGCCTCCTGTCAGCACCGAGGACCCGAACCAGACGCTGACCGTGGCCGGCAGCCCGGGATCCTGGGGGAGCTGATGGGTAACATCGACCTGCAAAGTGGTGCTCGACTGCGCGATGACGACGCCGGTCAGGTTCCCCAGCTTCACGAGCGTCGCCTCGTCGAGTCCGGAGCCGGTGATGATCAGCGTCGCGGAGCCACCCACGCGAAGCTCGAGTGGCCCGCTCTCGCCAACGATCGAGACGCCCGTGACGCTGCGGCGGGTTCCGCTGCTGCCGCTCGAACCCGAAGAGGAGCTCGAGCCCGACGAGCCCGTGCCCGACGACCCGGTCGAGTTTCCATTGGAGGAGCCGGCGCTCCCGCTCGTGCCTGAAGAGGCCGACGAGCCGTTCGCTCCAACCGTGCCGATGGATCCGCTTCCGCTGCCACTGCCGACGGCGACGGGTTTGAAAGAACAACCCGCGACGATCAACATGACAACGCACGCGAGCGGTGCGCGCATGGGTCCTTGCCGCGATTCGTGGAATGCGGTCATTCGCCCCAGAACCATACAGGGAAGGCGTTTGGCGCATGACCGCGATCCAGCTCGAGCAGCCGCGGCCGGACTCGAACCGGCATCTCACCGGGCGTCTGAAGAAGATCCTCCGGCACCTGGGGTTGCCAACCTGCGCCAATGTGGTCCCCCTCCATTCATTGACGGGCTCTTGAATGGCCTCGTAGCATTCCAGTACTTCCGGAGGTCGATACATGCGCCGAGGTTGGGTGATCGCGGTGGCAATGTTGAGCTCGTCGGCGGCTTGGGGCGCGTCTGCGCACAACGGGATGAGCACCAACGGGATGAGCACCAACGGGATGAGCACCAACGGGATG
>JAFEBB010000143.1 GCA_018266075.1 Deltaproteobacteria bacterium
GCCGCCGTCACCCGAGGTGCACATGCTCTCGTTGGGCTGACAGCTCGTCCCGCACGCGCCGCTCGAGCACACCTGACCCTGAGGGCAGGTCGCGCCGCAGGCGCCGCAGTTTGCATTGTCAGTCTGGAAGTTCGCGCAGAATGCGCCGCCGTCACCCGAGGTGCACATGCTCTCGTTGGGCTGACAGCTCGTCCCGCACGCGCCACTCGAGCACACCTGGCCCTGAGCGCACGTCGCGCCACAGGCGCCGCAGTTTGCATTGTCAGACTGGAAGTTGGCGCAGTAGGCGCCGCCGTCCGCGTTGGAGCACTTCGTCTCGTTGAGCTGGCAGCTCGTGCCACAGGTGCCGTTCGAGCACAGCTGGCCCTGAGCGCACCTCACGCCACAGGCGCCGCAGTTCGCGTTGTCGGATTGGAAGTTGGCGCAGTAGGCGCCGCCGTCCGCGTTGGAGCACTTCGTCTCGTTGAGCTGGCAGCTCGTGCCACAGGTGCCGTTCGAGCACAGCTGGCCCTGAGCGCACCTCACGCCACAGGCGCCGCAGTTCGCGTCGTCGGATTGGAAGTTGACGCACGAGGAGCCGCCATCTCCAGTCGTGCAGACGTTCTCGTTGGGTTGACACGCGATGACACACGCGCCGTTCGAACATGCCTGACCCTGCGCACATGCCGTCGCGCACGCGCCGCAGTGGTGGCTGTCGCTCTTCAGGTCGACACAGCCGGTGCCGCAGGTCGTGAACGGAGCCGCACAGGTGCTCCCCGAGGTCCCACTGCTTCCGCTCGAGCTGCCGCTCGAGCCCGGCGTGCTCTTGCTGGAACAAGCAGCCAGAACGAGCAGCCCAACTGAAAAAATCCACAAAGCACGTGTCATTGTCCTGCTCCTCGAGCTGCGGTTCATGGTGTTTTGAGCCTGATGGTCACGCTGATCGTACAAATCGAACGATGTCGGAGAGCATATCGCTGAATAATCGCAGTCTCGACGGAATTCGTCCGCGGATCGACTTGTCCCCTCGTGCGCCCCCCTTGAACCACTCCTCGCGCGAGGCGGCGCCTCGGTGATCCGGCTCCTGAGGATCAGCCGTTCAAGCGGGCCTTCGACGTCTGGCAACCTGCGTTACGCCAAATCCCGATGGTAGGTCGCGCCCAAGCCGCTCCCTCAGAAGTCGACCGAAAACGTCGCAATGCGATTGGACTGCCCCGACACGATTGTGCCGAACATTGGATACGGAGCTGTCGAGGCGGACTTCGATACGGTCACAGGTCCCTTTGCCTTCAGCGTAAACGACCGCGTCAAGCGCACACCAGAGCTTGCGCGGGTCCGCGACGCCCTCGGACCGGTTGAGGTGGGGCGGGGAGGCTCGGCTCGCGCCGTGGGCTTCTCATACCGGCTCGCTCGTCTTATCCCCGCATCACCTGGGTACGACGAAATACAGCGCCCGGAAATCCGAAGCGCCGTTGGAGTCGTAGTAGCGCCGCGCGCCCGCGCTGTCGTTCATCCAGAAGCCCACGCTGTCGATCTCGCTTTCCATCGCGGCAGCATCATTGAGGTAGCCGAAGTTGCAATCGTAGAACCCCGAATTGAGATTGAAGTCGCCGCCGCACTCGAGGGAGTCCCACGCGCCCGCGTCGGTGATCTCGCCGTCACAGCCACCCGTGCCGAATTCGCTGAAGCCCGCGTCATCTCCGCCGAGCACCGTGTAGCCCCAGACGACGCTCCGGCAACTCGCTTCGTCCGGGCCGAAGTGCGCCGGCACGTGGAGCTGGAACTGGAAGTCGACCAGGTTGCCGGTGGCCGTGGACGCATAGTCCTCATATTCGGTGAGCTTGAACTGCACGACCTCGCCGTCCGCCGCGAGGATGCCGCCGCAGTTGGGTGCGTCGCCGTAGCCGCCCGAGGTGGATTCCACGCAGCAAGGTGGGACCCCGACGGGCTCGTTGGGTTGGCAAACCCCTCGAAAGCCACCGTCGGCCCAGTCCGAGCCCGTACTGCCGGTCGACGTGCTGCTGGTCGACGTGCTGCCGGTCGACGTGCTGCTGGTCGACGTGCTGCTGGTCGACGTGCTGCTGGTCGACGTG
>JAFEBB010000144.1 GCA_018266075.1 Deltaproteobacteria bacterium
CAGGTGGTGCTCCAGCCCGTCGACGCCAACGATCGCAACGTCGCCCAGGCGCTCAGCGAGGTGAACATCACCCTCGGCGGTTGCTTCCGGTTTGCGCGGACCTGAGAGCGTCAGTTCTCGACGAATTCGGGCGACAATGGCTGGGGGCTGTCGACATGGCGAACGCGCGAACCAACCTGGACCGGGCGCTCAAGGCCGTCCTGCGCGCGGTGCCGCGAGCCGACTACTCGGCGTGCCTGACCCTCATCCGCTCGCTGATTGAAGGACTGCCCGAAGGTCCTCTCGCCGCGGAGTTGGCGTCATGCGTCGCGCGACGGTACTCGGCTGAGGTCCTCGTTGAGCTCTGTCCTCGGGACCTGGGTCGATGGAGCGCTGGTGCGGTGGCTGTTGCCTTGGACGCCGTCCGAGCGATGCCACGGGGCAAGGCGCGCGCACGCGGTTTGTGCTTGCTCGTGGACCGAATCGAGCTCGCAGAGAAGCGTGAGGCATTCGAGGCGGTGCTCGATGGCACCTTGCCAACTATCGAGTACCAAGTCGTCGCTGTGAGCACCGAGGGCGACCTGGTTCGCCTCCTCGAACTCTCGCCGGCTTCTTGGGGCGAGGAATGGCTGGAGCGCAAACGAGCGGCGCTAGGGCCTCAAGCCGGCATCGACTGGGAGGGCCGGCATCGTTCGAGGTTCGGCACGTGGTCCGCCCAAGCGGTTGAGCGGCTCTGGGCGGAATCACTCAAACACCAGCCACGACCCGGGTACTCGTTCCCGTTTCCGTATGTCTGGGGCCCTCTCGCGCCCCGACTGAACGCTGACCAGGTTGAGTTCGCGTTGTCGCGGATTCGAGCCTGCGCCGATGACTCCGCGCGAAATTGCGCGCTCCTCTGGTTTTCGGCTCACCTCACCGACCGCGAATGCCTCGACATCGTGCGGTACGCGCGCGAGGCGGTTCGGCGTTCGCACAAGCGCCTGGAGTTTGATCGCGGAGTCGTGGAGGTGTTCGGTCGCGTTCCCCGGTCGGAAATCCACGCCTTCTTTGAAGTCGCAGTCGCAAAAGGTACCGCTTACGAGCGGTACTCGGTCTTGCCGCTGCTCCTTCCGTTTCTCGATGCGGACGATCTCCAGGCCGCGATTGAAAGGATTGCGGCCGACTCACAGTCGCCTGAAAACGGAAACGAGATCTGCGCCGTCGCCCGATTCCTCACCCCGAGCCAGGTAGCCAAGTATCTTCCGCGCGCAGGAAAGGGGGAGCCCTGCTTGATTCGGCGCGCCCTCGAATTCACGCCCGACGAGCGTGACGGCCTACTTTCGTCGCTGCTCGACACGCTGGGGAGAAAACGGCCGAACCGCCAGGTTTCTCGCGTCTCCGAGTTGCTGCCCTGGTTGAACGAGATCAGCCGAGGCGAGTTGCCGCGTGACATCGCGCAATGGATCGAATCGAACGCCGCCATTCTTCCGAGTCCCCCAAGGCGGCGGTAGAGGCGCGAACCGCAAAGCGGACAGAAACCATCACGGGCCTTGCTGCGAGAGAAGCAGGTGCTGCCTACCTCTCTTCAATCGCGATCGTGAGCTCGCAAGTCCCAGATCCAATGTGGTGATGCCACCCAGGAGTCTTCGGACCGTCGAAGAAGTCGATGAGGGACTCCTTCAGCATCCACGCCTGGTCCTTCGTCAGGACTGCCCAAATGACCTGCGGCTTTGGTGTGCCATCTTCAGTTTCGAGTCGCATTTGCAGCCCCTCTCCAGCTCGTGAAATCAGATCGAACTACGCTCGGCATACCACTTTGGTGGTACGCGCGGCGCCAATCACTCCTGCGAAGTTCCTCCCAGCCGTCGGGGTCCTCCCGTCGGCCGAACTTCACTCACTTCAAAGGAGCCAAACATGTCCTCCAAGTCTTCCCCCGCCGCACCCAAGTCCTCCGACACGCCGCAATCCATCCTCGGCACGCTCACGCAAGAGCGCGTGAACCAGGTCCGCGACCAGGGCGTGCGCGAGCTCGCCCTCGCGTGCATCCAGATGGCGCAAGGCATCGCCCAGGT
>JAFEBB010000145.1 GCA_018266075.1 Deltaproteobacteria bacterium
ACGTGCTGCCCGCGGTGCTCGTGGTCGACGTGCTTCCGTTCGCCGCCGTCGTCCCCGTGCTTCCACCGGTCGTCTTGCCCGTGGTGCTGCCACCGCCGCAACCGGCCACCATCGCGGACGCCATGCCAAGCGCCAACAGCGCTCCTCGTCGGATCGCCATGCACACCTCAGTGAAGACGGATTCGCCCCTGCTCAACGGTCGACGTTACGAAACTCACGTCTGCCGTGTCCACGACAACTCTGTAACTGCCAGTGAAGCGCCCCAAGAAAGTACCGGCCGCGGTCGCCGAGATTCGGCGGCGCGCGGCCGGCGGTTGAAGCGGGAGGCCGCTACTGGCTCATGATCGCGGTGGAGATGCTGCCCCACGCCGCACCGCAGCCGTACGGGACGTTGGACGCGCCGAAGAGCGCGATGGTGTGCGAGCCCGGCGAGAGCGTTCCGGCCCACTCCAGGTGATGGTCACCCCAGTCGGTGACCTCGGTGCGAAGCAGCGACTGGGTCACACTGTTCCCATCGACCATGAGGTACATGTCGCGCCGGCCGCTCGCGTAGCTGATCATGTGGCCGGCGACGAAGACCTGGCCGCCGTTGGGCAGGGTGAGGTTCTGGACGAGCTGATTGCTCCCGTTCGTCCCCGCATTGGCGCCGGGGCAGCCACGCTGCGTGTCGGGGGTGAACACCACGCTGCCCGACTTCTCATAGATGGCGAACGAGTCGACTCGCGTGTCGCCGATGTTTGCGGCGTTGGTCGCCACCACGGGCTTGATGAAGCGAGTGCCCGTGGGGAAGCCGCTGCCATCGCCCTGGAGCTGGCCGATGAAGTTGGTCCAGACGCCGGTGGTGAGCGTGACGTTGCTGGCGATGAAGTAGATGGGGACGCCGCTGTTCAGCGCCGCCTGGTTCTTGTCGTAGCAGATGACGCCCGCGCTGAAGCTGCCTGCGCCGGTGTTGAGCTTGGCGGAGATGCGGCCCTCGTAGCGGCGGGTGGGGTCAATGGGGATGAGCCCGCCGTACGCGCTCAGCGCGCCCGAGGCGCCCGAGTTCACGGTGATGTCGAACGACGAGCCGCCCTCCAGCACGTCGGTGGTGTTGAGGGCGTACGCCGGCGTGGTGCCGGAGACGAACGCCCAGTTGGCGGTGTTCTCAGCCCAGGCGATGAGGTTGCGGCCCTGGCCTGCAGGCGCCGCCGCACCAGCGGGACCGGCGGGACCGGTGGCGCCCGCAGGACCCGTGGGGCCGGTGGCGCCCGCGACGCCCTGCATGCCCTGCGGACCCTGAGCGCCGGTCGCGCCGGCAGGACCGGTCGGGCCCGTTGGGCCCTGGAGCCCGGCAGCGGAGCCGACCCAGGCACCGGAGGCGTTCACGATGGGCGAGCCGTTCACCGAGATGCCGCTCGAGTCCACGGTGACGGTCGCGTTGTTCACGCTGTCGGACTCGCTCGCGTGAATCGCGTACGCCACGCTGGTGATGGGCTGGCGCGGCGTGAGCACTTCGCCGTTCACCGTGAGCTGGAGGTAACGGGTCGAGCCGTCCCAGAGGTTCGCGGGGAACGCGGTGATGCTGCCCAGGGGCAGCGAGTAGAAGCCCTCGACCACCGCCACCGGACCGGTCGTGCCGGAGGAGTAGGTCTCGCTCCACAGCGACGAGCCGCCGGAAGCGGCCGCGTAGATGTCGACGGTGATGGTCGCCGACGCGTTGACCGGGTTGCCGCTCGAGTCGAACAGGCGGCCCTGGTAGCTGAGCTGCTGAGGCACTGCGCCCGCGGTCCCCGCGAGGAGCAGCGTGGCCATGATGATTGTCAGTCGCTTCATTGTTCTGGCTCCTGTTTTCTACGGGCTGACCACGCCACCGAGATTCTTGTAGCTGTTGCTGCTTCCAATCGGTCCGGGGTTCTTGGCCGACACCGCCC
>JAFEBB010000146.1 GCA_018266075.1 Deltaproteobacteria bacterium
GAGCGCATCAAGGCGCTGCGCGAGAAGCGTTCCCCGCGTGCGCGGGGATGAACCGGCGGGCAACGCGACCTTCCTCGATCTCGTGGTGCGTTCCCCGCGTGCGCGGGGATGAACCGATTGAAGGGGGCGGCAATGGGTGACACTACGAGCGTTCCCCGCGTGCGCGGGGATGAACCGCCAGCGATCGAAGACAAGCGCCGACATTCCCCGCGTTCCCCGCGTGCGCGGGGATGAACCGGGGCAGATGATCATCATCAAGAACGTGAGCGCGCGTTCCCCGCGTGCGCGGGGATGAACCGTCGGAGATCCCCAGCTCTCCGAACGCGTGGGGGGCGTTCCCCGCGTGCGCGGGGATGAACCGCCGTTCTGCGAATCCTCGAGGAAGTAGTCAGTCGCGTTCCCCGCGTGCGCGGGGATGAACCGGCGAGCGGTACGCCGCGCCCTGTTCCATCCTCGCGTTCCCCGCGTGCGCGGGGATGAACCGCCGCCCGAGCAACAGTCGGATGACTGGGTTGCGCGTTCCCCGCGTGCGCGGGGATGAACCGCGGTCCTCGTTCACGTTCGATACGCCGCAGGTGCGTTCCCCGCGTGCGCGGGGATGAACCGTCTGCGCAACCCTTGCGTTGCAACCCTGCGTTGCGTTCCCCGCGTGCGCGGGGATGAACCGTCGATGGCGAACGGGTCGACGCACGTCAAGCAGCGTTCCCCGCGTGCGCGGGGATGAACCGTCCCTGAGCCGCTTCTGCTCCTGCTCGACAAAGCGTTCCCCGCGTGCGCGGGGATGAACCGTACATCCGCGTCGTGGGCACGTCGACGATCAGCGGCGTTCCCCGCGTGCGCGGGGATGAACCGCCACCGAGAAGAACCAGAAGTGGCAGGCGGGCGCGTTCCCCGCGTGCGCGGGGATGAACCGGCGGCCTTCGCCGCTGTCGGAGCCGACCTCAAGCGTTCCCCGCGTGCGCGGGGATGAACCGACATCCTGTACGGTCTGCTCGGCTGCGTTGGTGCGTTCCCCGCGTGCGCGGGGATGAACCGCAGCGGCGACTTCTGCTGCCACTTCGAGAGCTGCGTTCCCCGCGTGCGCGGGGATGAACCGGTCTGACAAGCGGGGCGGCCCTCCGCGCTCCTGCGTTCCCCGCGTGCGCGGGGATGAACCGCCGCGAGGATCTCCGTCTGGAGGCGCTTGTTCGCGTTCCCCGCGTGCGCGGGGATGAACCGGTTGACAACTTTGGCGTCAGCGGCGTGGAAACGCGTTCCCCGCGTGCGCGGGGATGAACCGTCGGGCTCGGTCAGCATCCGCTCGCGGAACACGCGTTCCCCGCGTGCGCGGGGATGAACCGCCGCCTCCGTCGCGCACCATCACCGCCGGATAGCGTTCCCCGCGTGCGCGGGGATGAACCGTGGTCGCGCTCTAGGGTTGTCTCGGCGATCGTGCGTTCCCCGCGTGCGCGGGGATGAACCGCCATGCCCGGGCTGCGGCGGGCGGGTGCCGCAGCGTTCCCCGCGTGCGCGGGGATGAACCGCCTCCAAGGGCTTCAAGGCCATGACGAGCGCAGCGTTCCCCGCGTGCGCGGGGATGAACCGACCCCGCGGCGCCTGCCCTCCGGCAGCGAGCTGCGTTCCCCGCGTGCGCGGGGATGAACCGTCCACGATCGCCAGCAGGTCGCTCAGGCCGCGGCGTTCCCCGCGTGCGCGGGGATGAACCGCAGCCGCTGGACGGACCGGACGGCGACCAGCGGCGTTCCCCGCGTGCGCGGGGATGAACCGCTGCGCCGCGGCCTGGAGCTTGGCCAGCTCGTGCGTTCCCCGCGTGCGCGGGGATGAACCGCCCGAGACCCAGGCTGCGACGCCCGA
>JAFEBB010000147.1 GCA_018266075.1 Deltaproteobacteria bacterium
CGGGCATCGTGAAGGGCCGCCGACTGACGAGCACCGTGGGCATCCGCGACGACGTCACGAACGCGGGCGCGACCTGGGTCGACGCGCCTTCGCTGATCGACGGAAACCTCGTCTCCGCGCGCGTGCCCGCGGATCTGCCGGCCTTCGGAAAGGCCATGCTCCAGGTGCTGGGCTAGGGCCAATGCCGATCAGTTAGGCGCAACCGATCGATCGCGTTGGAGTATTCGGCGCGAGTGCGGATCTGCTTTGCGGGCGCATGAAACAGGATCACGCTGCGTGCCTTCGGGGAGGTACGCATGCGCATCGAGGAAGCGCTGGCCGAGGTCGCGGAGTTCGCGGTTCCTGGCGCGCTCGACCGGCTGAAGCAACACCTTCGCCCAGAGTGGGTGGAAGAGGCGCTGAGCTGGTCCGGCACCGCGAGCATTCGCAAGCGACGGCTTCCCGCGGAGCAGGTCGTTTGGCTGATCATCGCAATGGGGTTGTTTCGCGATGAGCCCATCGAACGGTTGGTGGACATGCTCGAGCTGGCGCTGCCCGACGAACGTCAGACGCTGGTGGCGAAAAGCACCATCACCCAAGCGCGCCAACGACTCACCGAGGACCCGCTCGCGTACCTCTTCATCACTACCGCGAGCGAGTGGGCTGCGCGGAGTGCCGAGCAAGATCGTTGGCGCGGGCTCAATTTGTACGGGCTCGATGGCACCACGTTGCGGGTACCGGACTCACCGGAGAATCGCGCGGCGTTTGGCGGGCAGAATGCCGGCGGCGGCCGAGGAGAGAGCGGCTATCCGCTGGTACGCGTGGTGGCGATGATGGCGGTGCGCTCGCACCTGCTCTCGGCATTTCAGTTCGCCGACTACTCCACAGGTGAAACCACGCTCGCGCGCGACATGTGGCAGCAGGTGCCCGAGAACTCGCTGGTGCTCGTCGACCGAGGCTTCCTTGTGAAGAAGGACCTCATCGGCCTGGAGCTGAGCGGCAATCGCCACTGGCTCACGCGGAGCAAGGTGAACACCAAGTGGTCGGTGCTCGAGAAGCTCGGCAAGGACGACTACCTCGTCGAGTGGGACGTGCACGAGACCGACCTGCCCAGCCACTGGCAAATCCGCGCGATTCACTACAAGCGTAAGGGGCACCGACGACTGACGCTGCTCACGTCGCTCATCGACCCGGAGAAGTATCCAGCCGACGAGCTCATCGAGCTGTACCACGAGCGGTGGGAGACCGAGCTCGGGTACGACGAGGTGAAAACGCATCTCTTGAATCGGCAAGAGACGATCCGGAGCCGGACGCCGGAGGGCGTGCGCCAGGAGCTGTGGGGCATCGCGCTCGCGTACAACCTGGTGCGCTTGGAGATGGAGCGCACGGCCACAGAGGCGGGAGTGCCACCGACGCGAATCAGCTTCACGGCGTCACTCCGGCTCATCCGGGCGGAGCTCGCGTGGATGGGCGGTGCGCGCTTCGCAACTGGAACCATCCCCGCCCGACTGCGGCGCCTACGCGAACAGATGAAACGGCTCGTGCTGCCCCCTCGGCGCAGAGAACGAGCGTACCCACGCGCGGTGAAGCTGAAGATGAGCAACTACGCTCGCAAACGTCCCGTCACCATGCGCCGTAAGTGAACGGCATTGCGGCTAGCTACTTCGCGCTCTTTAAGACCCGCTTCGCCCAGTTGGTGCTGATCACGTGGGCCTCGTCCTCGGCCAGCTGGTGGGTCATCGCCAAATGGTCATGAAGCGCGAGACAGCAGCGCAGGATGTCCTGGAGGTCGTTCTTCTTCGCGTCGACGCTCCAGCT
>JAFEBB010000148.1 GCA_018266075.1 Deltaproteobacteria bacterium
ATCGACAAGCGTGCCGTGCCAATCCAGCTGGTCACGGTCACCATCGACAAGCGTGGCGTGCCAATCCAGCTGGTCACGGTCACCATCGACAAGCGTGCCGTGCCAATCCAGCTGGTCACGGTCACCATCGACAAGCGAGCCTCGCCAAGGTTGCTGGTCATCGTGATCACGTCGGTGTCGACCTCGACGCAGGGTCTCCTCACGGTGCCGGAGTGCTTCGCCATCACCACGAAGGACTTCTTCCTCGCGACGAAGGGCCTGTTCGCCGTCGCGAAGGGCCTGGTCACCACGTCGAGGGGCCTGGTGGTCGTGCGGCAGGGCTTGATCACCGCGAAGAAGCGCACGCTCGACGTCAGCGTGGGCGTGTACACCGCGCCGAGGCCCGGTCTCCCCGCGTCGAAGTCGTGAATCGCGTCGACGAGGGCGTAAAGCTCGAACCTCGCTCGGGAGTTACTTCGACGAGCGACTGGCCTACGCCGCCTCGACCTTCAGGATCTCGTTGCCCAGCCGCACCTGGTCGCCCGCGCGCAGCTCGCGCTCCGACCCCGGCGAGATGCGCATGAACGTGCCGGTGGGGCTGCCGAGATCGCGCAGCTGCGCGCCCTGCGGGCTCACGCTCACCTCGCAGTGCTTCGCGGCCACGCCCGCGTCCCCAGCGATCGCCAGCTCTGCGCCGGTCTGGCCCACGTTGATGGTCGGGCCCACGCGCGCCACGCAGCGCCCGGGGCGCAGGCCCTCGAGGATCTCTTCCACCAGGTACAGCGGGCCCGGAGGCAGGGGCGCGCCGTAGTGCAGCACCTGCGCAGGCACCGGGGCCGGCAGCGGGCCCAGGTAGCGCAGCAGGCTGTCGCCCACGAGGAAGAACGTGTTGGGCGGGATGGACTCTTTGGTGATGCTGACGAACGTACCCGAGGGCCCGCTCTCATCGCGCACGAAGAGCTTCTCGCCCTTGTAGAAGAAGGTGCAGTGCAGCGGCGCCACGAAGGTGTCGTTGGGGAAGAGCAGCAGCCCCTTGGTGCGCCCGGCCTGCACCGACTGCCCCGCGAGCTTGAACGTCGAGCCCGGGTTCACCGTGCCCTTGACCACCGTGAGCTTGAACTTGGCCTGCGCCGTCGGCATCGACGGGTTGGTGCTCGGCTTGGGCGGCGCCGCGGGAATCGGCTGCGGCGGGCCGGGGCGCGAAGGCGCCGCGGGCGCGTCGTTGAAGCCCAGCGCGGTGTTGCAGGCGCTGCAGGTCACGTTCTGCGGCGCGTTGTACGCGTCGCAGCGCGGGCACACGATGCCGAGCTCGGCCAGCAGCGGGTTCATGGCGCGCGACTCTAGAGGCGCGCCCGGCGAGCGTCAACGCGATGCAGCGTGCCGTTCGGGGCTGCCCATTCGAAAACGCGTGGACGCCTGGCGGTGCGAATCAAGCGTGGGCCCGTTGACACCTCTCGCGCGGATCGGTACACAGCGCTCGCCGTCGGGGGACGGAGGCCGCATGCGCGGGCTGATCACCGGACGCGAGGTGATTCGACACGGTCCGACGATCGTGCGTCACTTTGGTCCCCGCTGCTACCTGCGCTGCATGCTGGCCCTGTTCTCGCGCAAGCCCACCACGTTCCTCGAGGTGGCCTTCAACCGCGATGCCGGCGAGCGCCCCGCGCCGCAGTGCCGCAACTAGTACCTCCGCACAGCGGTTTTGAACGATTCATGCAGCAACTGCCGGCGAGT
>JAFEBB010000149.1 GCA_018266075.1 Deltaproteobacteria bacterium
ACTCGCCGGCAGTTGCTGCATGAATCGTTCAAAACCGCTGTGCGGAGGTACTAGTGCGGCGCCGTCAGCTTCTGCAGCGCCTCGATGCGCTGGCGCTCGGAGTGGTCGTACCAGGCCTTGAACACGAAGCCGCCGCCCACCAACAAGCCGATGAACGCCAAGACGGCGCCCCAGAAGATGTAGATGGGCGTGTTCACCTTGCGACCGACGCGCGTCTCCTGAAGCTTCTCGGAGATGATCACCCGCTGCGATTTCTGCGCGCGCTCCAGGGCCTCGTCGAGGTCCTGCTTCTTCATGCCGCTGAGGAACTCGTCAGCCGCGAGCTTGTCCGAGCCGATCTTGGTGGCGCCGCGCACGTCGCCGCCCTGGTCGGAGAGCTCTTCGAACGTGAGCCGCAGCTGATGCTTGGGCTTCTTGGGCGCTTCCTTCACGGCGGTGCGCTCGACCACTTCCTTCCAGCGCGGCTCGTTCGGGTCGCGCGGCTTGATGCGCGTGGCCTCCTCGGGAGGCGCGCCGATGCTGGTGGCCTGGTTTTGGCTCTCGGGCTGGAACTCGAGGTCGTCGTCGGCGAAGGGATCGAACGCCTTCGCCGGCTTCGCGGGCTTGGAGGGCTTGGCCATGCGGGACCGATCGTAGCCGATGCGATCGATTTTTTGACCGACCTGCTACATCGGCCTACACCTGTGGTGAGGCTTCGCGATAAGGGGAGAGCGCATGAACCCGATCTCGATGGACCGCCGCCGCGCCGCACGCGACACGCTCACGGACTCGCGGCGCCGCTTCCCGCGATTGTCCGTGGCGCTCGACGCGTTCTACGAGAGCGACGCGTGCACGCTGACCGTGAGCCGCCTCGACCTCTCGCTGCGTGGCGCGTTCTTGCCTTGCGCGCTCGGCGACAACGTCGAGACCGAGGGGATCCTCCGCATCGCGCTCCCAGCGGGCCCGATGGTGCGCGCGCGCGTGCGCGTGGTGCGGCAGAACGGCGTCCGCGGCATGGCCCTGCGCTTCATCGATCTCTCGGATTCGGATCGCCTGCGGCTGGGCGCCTTCCTGGTGCGCCAGGGCGGATTGCAGGTCATCCCCGCGCTGGAGCGGCGCTTCGGCGGGTGGGCTCGGCTGCCAAATCCCTTGTTGCGACGCGAGCTTCGCGGCTCACCCAGAAGGGCTTCCTAGGTCTGCTGCACACGACAATCTGCTGCCGCGTTGGGTTGTTGGATCGAGCGCGGAGCGGATGCCATGTGGAGCGATCTCGTGGGCGACGCAGAGTTCCTGGCCAAGGTGGACGATAAGGAGGACGCGTCCGATCTCGAAATCGGGCTCGCCTGGGCCGTTCTCGCGGCGCGGCTGGAGCTCGCGGGTTTGAGCGCGCACGAGGCCGAGCAGTTCGCGCGCGAGCTCGAGCAGATCGCGCACGACACCTGCGGCCCGGTGAAGAAGTTCGCGCTGGAGCAGGCGATCGCGAAGCGGTTCTCGCCGGCGGTGGAGCGGCACTAGGCAGGTCCGCGACCCGCATCTGCGCGCGAACGTTGACCTTTCCCGGCGAGACCGATCCAGCTGGCGCGCATTGGCCTTCACGTGAGCCATGCAGCGCGCCACGCGGACGCGAATCAGCCATGTAGCGCGCCACACGGACGCGAATCAGCCATGTAGCG
>JAFEBB010000150.1 GCA_018266075.1 Deltaproteobacteria bacterium
CGAGTTCGTGGCCATCATGGGCGCGTCGGGCTCGGGCAAGTCCACGCTGATGAACATCATCGGCTGCCTGGATCGGCCGAGCGGCGGCAGCTACCGCCTCGACGGCCGCGAGGTGGCCCGGCTCTCGCGCGACGAGCTGGCCATCGTGCGCAGCCGCACCCTGGGCTTCGTGTTCCAGCACTTCAATTTGTTACCGCGCACCAGCGCGCGCGAGAACGTGGAGCTCCCGCTGCTCTACGCCGACGTACCTGCGAAGGAGCGCGCTGCCCGGGCGTTGAAGGCGCTCGAGCGCGTGGGCCTGCGCGAGCGCGCCGAGCACCTGCCCAACCAGCTCTCCGGCGGCCAGCAGCAGCGCGTGGCCATCGCCCGCGCGCTGGTGAACGATCCGAAGGTCATCCTCGCTGACGAGCCCACGGGCGCGCTCGACTCGCGCACCAGCATGGAGGTGATGGCGCTCTTCCAGGAGCTGGGCCGCGCGGGCATCACCATCGTGCTCGTCACCCACGAGCCCGACATCGGCAAGTGCGCCGAGCGCGTGCTGGTGATGCGCGACGGCAAGGTGCTCTCCGACGCCCGACAGAAGCCGCTCGCCGCTGATCCCAAGCGCTACTCCGTCGCCAACCCCGAGGTGGCCGCGTGAATCCCACTGCCATGGGCCGGCTCGCCGGCCGCGCGCTGTTGCGCAACAAGATGCGCTCGTTCTTGACCGCGCTGGGGGTGGTCATCGGCGTGGGCGCGGTGATCGCCATGGTGGCCATCGGCGAGGGCGCCAAGTTCCGGGTGGCGCAGACGTTCGAGTCGATGGGGACCAACTTGTTGATCGTCCTTCCGGGCTCGGCGCAGAGCGGCGGCATGCGCGGTGGCTCGGGCTCGCAGGCCACGCTCACCTGGGACGACCTGCGCGGCATGCAGACCGAGCTGCGCAGCGTGCGCGCGGCCGCGCCCATCCTGCGGGCGAGCGCGGTGGTGCAGAGCGAGGACCAGAACTGGACCACCGGCGTGATGGGCACCACGCCCGACTACCTGGTCATCCGCAACTGGGCCATGCAGAGCGGCCGCGCCCTCGACGCCAGCGACGTGGACGGCAACGCCAAGGTGGTGCTGCTCGGCGTCACCGTGGTGGGCAAGCTCTTCGGCGAGGGCGCGAGCCCCGTGGGCCAGGTGGTGCGCATCAAGGGCGTGCCCTTCACGGTGATCGGCGTGCTCGACAAAAAGGGCCAGAGCGCCATGGGCACCGACAACGATGACGTGGCCATCGTGCCCTCGTCCACGTTCCAGTCGAAGATCCAGGGCTCACTGGGCAAGTACATCGCGGGCGCGATCTTCGTCTCCGCCACCGCGCCCGACACCACCGACCTCGCGGCTCAGCAGATCTCCGCGCTGCTCCGCGATCGCCACCGCCTCCCGCCCGGCACCGACGACGACTTCTCGGTGCGCAACCTCTCGGAGATCGCCCAGGCGCAGCAGGCCGGCACCGCGGTCCTCACCACGCTGCTCGCCGCCATCGCCGCGGTGTCGCTGCTGGTGGGCGGCATCGGCATCATGAACATCATGCTGGTGAGCGTGACCGAGCGGACGCGCG
>JAFEBB010000151.1 GCA_018266075.1 Deltaproteobacteria bacterium
CGCGCGTCCGCTCGGTCACGCTCACCAGCATGATGTTCATGATGCCGATGCCGCCGACGGCGAGGGACACGAGCGCGATCGAGACCAGGAGCAGCGTCAGCGTCTGCGTGCTCTCCTGCTGACCGGCGGCGATCTCCTGGAGGTTGCGGATGGAGAAGTCGCTGTCGGCGTTGTCGGCGGTGCGGTGGCGGTCGCGCAGCAGGGTGGTGATCTGCTTCTGGGCGCGGTCGGTGTCGGCGGCGGAGCGCGCGGCCACGAAGATCGTGCCGGAGAGGAAGTTGCCCAGGCTGGGCACGATGCGCTGCTTGAAGGTGGTGACAGGCACGAGCACGGTGTCGTCGTAGTCCTGGCCCATGCCGGACTGGCCCTTCTTGCTCAGCACGCCGACGACCTGGAACGGCACGCCCTTGATGCGCACCAGCTGGCCCACGGGGTCGCCGCCGCCGAAGAGCTGGTCGGCCACCGTGGCGCCGAGCACCGCCACCTTCGCGCCCGATTCGACGTCGGAGCTGGAGAGCCCCACGCCTTCGTCGACGCCCCAGTTGCGGACGATCGCGTAGTCGGGCGTGGTGCCCTGGATGCTGGTGCTCCAGTTGTCGTCGCCGCTCTGCACCTGGGCGGTCGTGCGCAAGACGGGCGCGGCCGCGCGCACGGTCGAGACCTCGGTCTGGATCGCCTTCAAGTCGTCGAACGTGAGCGTGGGCTGGCTGCCGAAGCCGCCGCGCGCGCCGCCCTGGTTCGACGAGCCGGGCATGACGATCAAGAGGTTCGTGCCCATCGCGGCGAAGGTCGCTTCCACGCGCGACTTGGCGCCCTCGCCGATCGCCACCATGGCGATCACCGCGCCCACGCCGATGATGATGCCGAGCGTGGTCAGGAACGAGCGCAGCTTGTTGCGGAAGAGCGCGCGCACCGCCACGCGGAAGGTCATGAAGAGGTTCATGCGACCTCCTCGGGCGGCGGCAGCGCGTTCACATCAGCCTTCTGCGGCGTGCGGCGCTCATCCGACCGCACCAGGCCGTCGCGCATCTGGATCACGCGGCCCGCGAAGCTGGCGATGTCGGGCTCGTGCGTGACCAGCACAACGGTGATGCCTTGCGCGCCGAGCGACTGGAGAATGGCCATGACCTCGACGCTCGTCCGCGAGTCGAGCGCGCCGGTGGGCTCGTCGGCCAGGATCACGCGCGGCCGGTTCACCAGCGCGCGCGCGATGGCCACGCGCTGCTGCTGGCCGCCGGAGAGCTGGCTGGGGTGGTGGTCCATGCGCTCGGCGAGGCCCACGCGCGCGAGCGACTCGGCGGCGCGCGCCCTTCGCTCCTTGCCCGCCACGCCGGCGTAGAGCAGCGGCAGCTCCACGTTCTCCAGCGCGCTGGTGCGGGCGAGCAGATTGAAGCTCTGGAAGACGAAGCCCAGCGTCTGGTTGCGGATCTTGGCGAGCTCGCGCTTGGAGAGCCGCGAGGTCTCGGCGCCGGCGAGCACGTAGCGTCCGCTCGTCGGCCGATCGAGGCAGCCGATGAGGTTCATCAGCGTGGACTTGCCCGAGCCCGACGCGCCCATGATGGCCACGAACTCG
>JAFEBB010000152.1 GCA_018266075.1 Deltaproteobacteria bacterium
CATGCTCCCGAACGCGAAGCTCTTGCGGCTCGCGGAGCTGCGGCTCTCGCGCGAAGGCGATGACGTCATGGTCGACGCGTACTTTCAGGGGCCCGGCCACGAGCTGACGCACTTGGCGTTCGTGGGCGTGAAGGACTTGCGCGTGGCGAAGTACCAGCCCGAGGCGCGCGGGTATCAGCTGCTCGATGTGCGCGACTTGGGGAAGCGCGGGCGCGCGGTTCGATTGGTGCCGCCGAAGGGAAAAGGTGTGGCGCTGGAAGCGCGCGTGGTGATGAGCGTCGATTGAACGCCACCGCACCCGCGAAACCCTAACCCCCGACCCCTTGTATCTGAGTCGTCGGGCTAGGCTCGTCTCACCGAGGGC
This sequence comes from Deltaproteobacteria bacterium, assembly GCA_018266075.1. Lineage (GTDB taxonomy): Bacteria > Myxococcota > Myxococcia > Myxococcales > SZAS-1 > SZAS-1. The sequence goes on from JAFEBB010000152.1 coordinate 365, forward strand.
CGGACCCGGCAGACCGAGACCCCTTTGGGCGAAAGGCCCGCGGGGAAGCAGGGTCGCCGGGTCCGGTGCTCCGGCCAAAGCCCGAACAGTTGCCTGGGTCCGAGCCCGTATCACGCAAGGTTGGGCCATGCTGGAGCGTCCCGCGGTTTCAAGGAGACCGAATGGAGACGCAGGATGTGTTTGTCGGAGTGGACGTCGCCAAGGCGCACCTCGATGTCTGGTGCAGTGGCGACAAGACTGCAACACGGTGGAAGAACGACGACCGCGGGATTGGTGAGCTCGTCGCGTCGCTCAAGAGCCGAGCGCCGAAGCTGGTGGTGATGGAAGCCACTGGCGGGTACCAGCGGAGAGTGCTGGTCGCGCTGGTCGAGGCGGGACTCGCAGCGGTCGCGGTGAACCCGCGCCAGCCGCGAGACTTCGCCAAGGCCATGGGCCTGCTCGAGAAGACCGACGAGCTCGACGCACGGATGTTGATGCTCTTCGCAGAGCGGGTGCGCCCTGAGACACGCCAGCTCGCCGATGAGACGACGAGGCTCTTCGAGGAGGCGTTGGTTCGGCGGCGACAGCTGGTGGAAATGATGGTGGCGGAGAAGAACCGACTCCAGCAGGCCCTGGTCCCCGCCGTGCGCCAGGGCATCGTGGAGCACATCGCCTGGCTCAAGAAGCGCATCCGGGAAAGCGACAAGGACCTCGATGAGCGGGTGCAGAAGAGCCCGGCGTGGAACGCGAAGGTCGAGCTCCTGGAGTCGCTGGATGGGATCGGCCGGGTGACGGCGCTGTCGCTGCTGAGCTCCGTGCCCGAGCTTGGGACCCTCAACCGCAAGCAGATAGCAAAGCTGGTGGGTGTGGCGCCCCTCGCGCGAGACAGCGGCACGCAGCGAGGGCAGCGCAGCATCTGGGGCGGTCGAGCTGAAGCACGGAGCAGCCTTTACATGGCCGCGCTCGTGGCAACGCGGCACAACGACACGATTCGTGCCTTCTACGTCCGGCTGCTCGTGGCTGGGAAAAAGAAGAAGGTGGCGATTGTCGCGTGCATGAGAAAGCTACTCACCATTGCCAACGCGATCCTCCGGGAGCACTTCCGGCAGCAGCAGACCATCGCTGCTGCGACCCCCTGACGAAAACAGTTGCTTCCCCATGTTCCCTGGGGAAGGGGAGTCAA
>JAFEBB010000153.1 GCA_018266075.1 Deltaproteobacteria bacterium
CACGATCGAGAGCCGGTGCATGGCGCGCTGCTGGTTCTCGAACTCGCCGCCCCAGGTCAGGCTGTAGCCCTCGGGGAGCTGCACGGACTTCTTCACGCGGGCCTGCGCGTCGGCGACGAAGCTGCCCATGTCGCGGCCGCGCACGTTGCACTTGATGCCCACGAAGCGCTGGTTGGCCTCGCGATTGATCGCCGCGCGGCCACGGCCGACCTTCAATTGCGCGAGCTCCGAGAGCGGGGCGATGGCGCCGTCGGCGGTGAAGAGCGGGATGTCGCGGAGCTTGTCCATGCTGTTGCGGAACGCCTCGGCGAAGCGCACCGACACGCCCTCGTGGCGCTCGCCTTCCCAGAGGTCGGTGGCCACCTTGCCGCCCACGGCGGTCTCCACGGCCTCCTGCACGTCGCTCACGTTGAGGCCGTAGCGGCTGATCTTGTCTCGGTCGACCTCGATCTGGACCTGCGGCAGCGTGCCCGCCTGGAGCACCTGCAAGTCCGCGACGCCGGGCGTGCTCTCGATGGCCTTGCGGATCTCTTCACTCTTCTGCGCGAGGACCTCGAGGTCGTCGCCGAAGAGCTTGATGGCGATGGCGCCCTTGATGCCGGAGATCGACTCCTCGACGTTGTCCTTGATGGGCATCGAGAAGTTGAGGTCGATGCCCAGCGTGTTCTCGTTGAGCTTCGCGTTCATCTTCTCGATGAGCGTGTCCACGTCGTGCGCGGTGGTCCACTGGCCCATGGGCTTCAGGTCCACCAGCATCTCGAGGTTGTTCACGGCCTTGGCGTCGGTGCCGTCTTCCGGCCGGCCGAGCTGCGCGACGACCGTCTTCACCTCGGGGAAGCTGCGCAAGAGCGCCTCCACGCGCGGCACGGTGCGGTGCGCTTCCTCGAGGGAGATCTCGGGCGGCATGGTCGCCGTGACCCAGAGGATTCCCTCGTTGAGGTCGGGCAGGAACTCGCTGCCCACGCCGCGCACGAGGACCACCAGGCTGCCTGCGAGGACGACCACCGCGGCGATCACCGTCGGGATCTGGTGCCGCAGCACGAACGCCAGCGAGGGCCGGTAGAGGTTCTCCGCCCAGCGGACGACGGGCGACTCCTTGTGCTCCACGCGGTTCAGCATGAGCACGCAGAGCACGGGCACCAGCGTGAGCGAGAAGAGCAGGGCGCCCACCAGCGCGCTCGCCACGGTGTTCGCCATGGGCGAGAAGATGCGGCCCTCCACGCGCTGGAGCGTGAAGATGGGCACGTAGGCCACGATGATGATCGCCAGCGAGAAGAGCGTGGGCTTGGCCACCTCGAGCGTCGCCTTCTGGATCACGTCGGCGGGCACGTCGGTGGCTTTGCGATGGCCCATGCGCGCAAAGACGTTCTCCACGATCACCACCGCGCCATCGACGAGAATTCCGAAGTCCACCGCGCCCATCGAGAGGAGATTTGCGCTCATGCCGCGCAGGTGCAGGTAGACGAAGCTCGAGAGCAGCGAGAGCGGAA
>JAFEBB010000154.1 GCA_018266075.1 Deltaproteobacteria bacterium
TTCCGCTCTCGCTGCTCTCGAGCTTCGTCTACCTGCACCTGCGCGGCATGAGCGCGAATCTCTTGTCCATGGGCGCCGTCGACTTTGGAATTCTCGTCGATGGCGCGGTGGTGATCGTCGAGAACGTGTTCGCGCGCATGGGCCATCGCAAGCCCGGCGATCCACCCGTCGACGTGATCCGCAAAGCGACGCTCGAGGTCGCCAAGCCCACGCTCTTCTCGCTCGCGATCATCATCGTCGCGTACGTGCCCATCTTCAGCTTGCAACGCGTGGAGGGCCGCATCTTCGCGCCCATGGCGAATACGGTCGCGAGCGCGCTGGTGGGCGCGCTGCTCTTCTCGCTCACGCTGGTGCCCGTGCTCTGCGTGCTGATGCTGAAGAACGTGGAGCACAAAGAGTCGCCGGTGGTGCGCTGGGCGGAGCGCCTGTACGCGCCTTCGCTCGACTTCGTGCTGCGCAACAAGATCGCCACCGTGGCCGCGGCGCTGCTCGCGCTCGGCGGCTCGCTCTTCGTGCTCGCGAAGGACGTGGGCAGCGAGTTCCTGCCCAACTTGAACGAAGGCCTGCTCTGGGTGAACACGACGTTGCCGCCGTCGATCTCGCTCGAGGAAGCGCACCGGGTCACGCCCAAGGTGATGAAGGTGCTCGAGTCGTTCCCCGAGGTGCGGCGCGTGGTGGCCCAGCTCGGGCGGCCCGAAGACGGCACGGACGCGAAGGCCGTCAACAACCTGGAGATCCTCGTCGACCTGAAGCCGATGGGCGAGTGGACCACCGCGCACAACATCGACGGGCTCATCGAGGCCATCGACAAGAAGCTCGAGGCCGAGACGCTGGGCATCGACTTCTCCATCTCGATGCCGATTCGCGACAACGTCGAGGAATCCATCTCCGGCATGGACGGCGCCATCGCCATCAAGACCTTCGGCGAAGACCTCGACGTGCTCCAGCACACCGCCCAGCAGATCCGCGACGCCGTGGCCACCGTGCCCGGCGTGGCCGACTTGCAGATCTGGCAAGGCTCGACGCTGCCCCAGGTCCAGCTCGAGGTGGACCGCGACAAGATCAGCCGCTACGGCCTCAACGTCAGCGACGTGCAGGAGGCCATCGAGACCGCCATCGGCGGGAAAGTCGCCACCGAGCTCTGGGAAGGCGAGAAGCACTTCGGGGTGTCGGTGCGCTTCGCCGAGGCGTTCCGCAGCGACGTGAGCCGGCTCCACGACATCCCCGTGGCCACGCCCGACGGCACCTTCCTGCCGCTCTCCGAGCTCGCGACGATCCACGTGGGCGCGGGCTGGGGCGCCGTGAACCGCGAGGCGAACCAGCGCTTCATCGGCGTGCTCTGCAACGTCCGCGGCCGCGACATGGGCAGCTTCGTGGCCGAGGCGCAGAAGCGCGTGGGCGCGAAGGTGAAAGTGCCCGAGGGCTACGTGGTGAGCTGGGGCGGCGAGTTCGAGAACCAGCAGCGCGCCATGCACCGGCTCTCGATCGTG
>JAFEBB010000155.1 GCA_018266075.1 Deltaproteobacteria bacterium
TCAACATGATCAACCTTCTCGGACGTCCGAAAGGCACTTGTCCGTCCTATCCCCCCGGGGAGCCCGGCGAGGAAGTCGCGCACGTCCTGCTCTGGGATGCGGGCGCTCATGCCCGCGACTCTCAGCGGACGAGGATCTTGGGACGAATATTGGTGAAGCTCAGCGTCGGCGGCGAAGCTTCGCGATGCGGGCGATTCTCGCGTCGTTCAACCGGTAGATGACGTCGCTCAACTCCCGGTCGGTCAGCTGACGCAGCGCCTTGGCACGACTGCGCACGTGCTTCAGCGCCTTGCGCATTCCATCTTCAAGCGCCGTGGCCACCTGCGGTGAGACCAGGCGATCTTCCGGCGTCGGAAAGCCGAGGTCGCCGTCCATGCCTGCGTCCCACGTCAGTGGCGGAGCGAAATGGCGAAGGTCGACGCCGATCCTTTCCATCGCAAGCTGCAGCGCCTGGACCGCGTCGACACCTCCGGCGTAGCGGATTCGGTTCACACCGCCGCCGCGGAATTGAAACGGGCAGTAGAACCCGCCGCCACCTCGAAAGCGCTTGGGCTTCCCGATCTTCACGACGAGCTTCTGGCGCTTGCCGACGAGGTCGAACGTGCGCTCCGCGAAGACAGGCCCAATGGTCTTGAGGTCCATCGTTGTCACCTGCCAATCTTGGTCCCCGAATGACGAAGGGTGACAAGTTTCGGCACTCCGCGCACGCAGAGCGGGAGCTGAGCGCGGCGTTTCACCTCGGCCAGCGGCTTGCAGGGCGGTTCAGCTATGCGGGTCCGCTGGCGGCGTGTTGGGATCGTGTTCTTGGTCTGTGTGGCGACTCCACTCGTCTTGATAGCCGTGGACATCGTTCGCTACGACTGGGACGACTGGGCAGCCGCGCTCGTTTACAAAGCGAAGGGGCCGCTCGTTCTGAAGCTCGTGAACGACCTCCCGACCGAAATTCCGTACGCGGAATTCGGTATCGCCGGCCACTTCTGCTTGGCCGGCTGCATCGACCCAGGAGCAACTCGAACTTGCCGGCCCGATTTCGGCCAGGCGAGTCGGCTGTTCATTCGCATCTCAGAAAGCGGATTTCCGGAGGCCCTAAAGGACCCACTGCGCACAGTTGATATTCCGATCACCTGGCGGACGCATGGGACCCTTGAGATCCACGTCACCGATGGCGGCTTCACCACGGTGAACGACCTCGACGACTCCCTGTAGGAGTCGTGACCAGGGCTACCCCCTAAATCGGTCGCGCCGTCATCGGTGGCTCCTGCGCGCGTTCTGCGCCCGGATCGAAGCCGCCCGGCCCCGTCGGCGAGCCCGCACGCGGTCCGCGCGCTCAGCCTCGATGGCCACCATCGGGTCCGGGCGCTCGGTGGGGATGCCCGCGGACTGGAAGCTGTCTCCGGCGGCTTCAACATGATCAACCTTCTCGGACGTCCGAAAGGCACTTGTCCGTCCTATCCCC
>JAFEBB010000156.1 GCA_018266075.1 Deltaproteobacteria bacterium
TGGCGCCTTCCGCGGCCACCTGGTCATCGATCTCACCCGGCCCGTCGAGCTGGACACGGTCGCGCGCGCGTACGCGAAGCAGGTGGGACTCACGCGGGCGGAAACGGACGTCTTCGTGCGCTGGATGCGCAGAGGGTCGAGGAAGCAGATCGCGAGCGAGCTGGGCTGCGACGTGGAAACCGTGAGGTCACACCTGAAGGAGATCCGGGTGAAGATTTGGTGAGGCGGCTGGCGGGGAGGCGACCGTGCTCGTGGTCGATGACGGCCATGCCGCGGCATTGCCGTGTGACGCTCGCATCACGCGGAAATCGGACCAGTCCGTGGTCCAGCCTGCCGGTCTCTGACCGCGCTCCCCTCGCCAGGAACCCCCGCGCGATCAGAGCGCTGTGAACTCCGCCTCGAGGCGCCCGGCACTGTCGCTGCCCACCGACGCCACGCGCAGCTGCACGTGGTTGCCCAGGTCCTTGGTTCCCCAGGTCGTCTTGGGCTGCACCTTGACGCCGTGCTCTTTCCAGAACGCGACGACGGCCTTGTCCCGGAGCTTCTTGCTCTTCACCCGGTGCGCGTTGGCTTGCCACATCACCGCGGAGACGCTGCCGGCGCCGTCGAGCCTCACCGACGCGCTCGCTGGTGTGTCTCCGAAGACCAGAGGCGGCCCGAGCGCGTAGAGGTCGGCCCCCTTGTAGGTGAGCTTCGGGGCGCTCTCGCCCAACTGCGTCGCGCTCATCCCGACGCGTGGGAGGGGTCCCTCCCCACGCATCGCCCGCTGGATCGTGTCGAACCAGTGGGCGAGTGACATCACACGTGTGAAAGACAAGGAGAGGTCGTCCTTGGTCGCCAGCACGCGAAACGTCGGCGCCTCCGCCGAGTCCACCCAGGCCTGATGGGTCGCGTCGGGGAAGGCGGCCTCGCCGAGCACTTCCGAGACCGCGCCGAGCAGCTCGTCGAAAGGTGTCGCGGCGAAGGCGATGCGCACGTGATTGACGCGGTCATACGCGTACTCCAGGTACGCCACGCCAGACAGGTTCTTGGCGCCCAGCTTCAGCGCCACCGGGACGCCGCGTGCGAACTGCGCGGACAGCTCCGCCCCGGGCGGCATGCCGAAGGTGATGGCAGGGAGGCCGATGGGAAGGCCCGGCACGTCGGAAAGTGTGAGGTCCATGGTGCCTGGACGCTATCGACGGGCATTTGTGGCGGCAAGGACGATGAGCGGTCAATGCCTCGAGGGGCTCCGGGAGCACGGGAGCTGATTCGAAGGCGATCGACGACTACTGGCTCCGTGAGCTCGAGGAGCTCACCCGCCCCCTCGCCGCGCCACCCGGCGTGCGCGTCTGCCCCATTGCGGATGGCGCCTTCCGCG
>JAFEBB010000157.1 GCA_018266075.1 Deltaproteobacteria bacterium
TCGATCGGATACCTGCCTCCGAGCGGCGTGCACGGCGTCTTGGCGAGCCAAAGAGCAACCTCGCGAAGCCCTCCGCGGACGTGACGCTGAGGTCGCTGCAGTGCTCGCAATTGATTTCAAGACCGTTACGCCGGCCTCACAGCGGCCCATCTCCCTAGGCAGCGAGTTCCCCGATCTCGAGACGTTCTTGCTTGCGCGCGACCTGGAGCGGGGCGCTGAGATCGGCAAGGGCGGAACAGGCCGCGTCTACGAGGCAGTCCATCGAACGCTCAAGGTGAAATCGGCGCTCAAGGTGTTCGACCCTAACCCACTTTTTGTTGACGGCGACCCAGGCCGCCGAATCAAGGCGCGAGACCGAATGTTACGCGAATCGCGGCTCTTGGCGGCCGTGCGCCACCCAGGAGTAGTCGGTGTCCGTGATGTCGCGCTTGTCTCCGGAGATCCTGTTCTGGTCCTGGAATATGTGGAAGGGCAACATCTGCAGGCGTTTGTGCAGCAGGTAGGAACGCTGGCCGAGGAGCGAGCGATTGGGCTCACTCTCGGTATCCTCGATGCTGTGGACGCTCTCCACCAAGCGGGCGTGACCCATCGGGACATCTCACCCAAGAATGTAATCGTTACAAAGTCCGAGCGACCAGTCCTGATCGACCTCGGCCTGGGATACCGCGCCGAAATCGAAGACCGAACTCGCCTGACAACGACCGGCCCGGGAACGCCCGGCTACTGGGCACCGGAACTCGAGGACGAGCCGTTGACGACATCTCCCCAGGTAGATGTCTTCTCCGCTGCGGCTGTTACACATTTCATGCTGGTCGGCCGTGCGCCTCGACGTGCGGTGCTCGAGATCCCGGAAGTCGTGTCGCCGGCGCTTGGCGCGTGGCTGAGGAAATGCTTGGTCTCAGACCCCAGCAAGCGCTTTGCTACTGTGAAAGAAATGGCTGCGGCCCTCCGCGAGGCTGTCGCGCCTCCAGTCCCCTAGAAACCTACAAGCAAGTGTGCCGCGATCGCCTGCGTCACCCTCGGCCTGCCAACCCAGTCCGCCGCGCCAGCTCGGTCTGGTGCTCGACGACGCCGTCCCCGAGCAGCCCGATCACGTGCCGAGCAAGCGCCTTTACCGGCTCCTGCCTCGACGGCCTAGGTCAGTGCACCACTGTGAGCGCCGGACGCGACAGCGCCTCCCGCGCCGCGTCGATCGGATACCTGCCTCCGAGCGGCGTGCACGGCGTCTTGGCGAGCCAAA
>JAFEBB010000158.1 GCA_018266075.1 Deltaproteobacteria bacterium
ATTAAAGCGGTACGCGAGCTGGGTTCAAAACGTCGTGAGACAGTTTGGTCCCTATCTGCTGTGGGCGTAGGACGTTTGAGAGGATCTGATCCTAGTACGAGAGGACCGGATTGGACGAACCTCTGGTGTACCAGTTGTCCTGGCAAGGGCATCGCTGGGTAGCCAAGTTTGGAACGGATAACCGCTGAAAGCATCTAAGTGGGAAACCGACCTCGAGATAAGACGTCCCGGGCGCAAGCCCCTAAAGACCCCTGGTAGACCACCAGGTTGATAGGCCGGGAGTGTAAGACAACTGAGCTTACCGGTACTAATAGGTCGAGCGGCTTGGTTACCCTTGTTTCGATCTGTCCGAATTGGGCAGCGATTCGAGGTCAAGATCGAGGCTCGCTAATAAGTATGAGCGAGTCCATCACAACGGCACCTTAGCTGAAATTGAACTTCACTACATATGCGGTCGGTCGAAGCTCCCGAACGGGAGCTCCGTCCGCAACAGATTTCCGGTGGCAATATCGGTAGGGTCACACCCGTTCCCATCCCGAACACGGAAGTTAAGCCTACCAGAGCCGATGGTACTGCACGGGAGACCGTGTGGGAGAGTAGGACGCTGCCGGATCCTTTTAGAAACCCTCACAGCTCGCGCTGTGGGGGTTTCGTTTTTTTCTAATTTACGATTCCGCAATCCAGACCCTCACGGCCGCCAAGCCGCGGGGGTCTTTTTGTTTTCAGGCCTGACAGCCGACTTCTGAGACTCAAAGCTTAGAATCCTCAAGGACTGAAGATTCGCCACCGGCGCGGATTGCTCGACTGGATTCAAGAGCAGCTCGAGCATCGAAACGCCGAAGCTCAAGCCTGGTTCCGAATCGCAGTGCATCGATTACGAAGTACGTCACCGTCCCGAACACTTGATCGCCAAACACCGGGACATTCGATTAGCCAGTATCGACATCCGCGTCCCGGGTGCTCGTCCGGCACCGCGCTTCCGAATCAAGCTGATTTGTCAGGATGATTTGGCGCCTGTTCGCCAGCGACCGGCTGGTCGGTCTGTCGGGTCGCTGCTGGGTTCCATCCGCGCGAACGCCGAGCTCGGTGCCGAGTCGCTGCGGCGCGGCGAACTCCGCAACCATTGCCCGAAGGCTCGGCTTACCGCTCAAGCGCCAGAGAGACCGCTCGACGGCTCCCCAGCTCTGTAGAGTGCCGCCCGACGGCTCCCCAGCTCTGTAGAG
>JAFEBB010000159.1 GCA_018266075.1 Deltaproteobacteria bacterium
CCGCGCGGCTTCGACGTCTTCGGGCTGGATATGGAGTCGCATGGCGTTCTCCGGTGCGGCGCGAGGGCTTTGGACAAAAGAAGAGGGCGCCTCCTCGACAGGCGAGGCGCCCTCTGTCCTGTTCCCTCATGCCGGCCGCCTTAGTGACCAGCCCCGTTCATGAGCATCGGCGCCACGCTGCCGTTGCTCACCCCGTTGGTCCCGCTGGGCACCGTCGCCACATCACCCGAGCTGCTGGGCGTGGGCACCGGGGTGCTGGCCACCGGGGCTGCGATCAGCGCGGGGGCGGCGCTCACCACCGGCGCCGGCGCGGCGGTGATCACCGGCTGGGCCGTCGGCGCGGAGGCGGTGGGCTGCGAGGCGCCAGGCGGGGTCACGGTCACGGTGAAGTCGCCCGTGGCCTTGACGTCCTCCTTCTGCCGCTTGCCCATCGTCTTCCGCGCCGCGCGGGTGGCCAGGCGCTTCGACTTTGCCGCCAGCTTCTCCTCGATCGAGAGCTGCCGCGGCGCCTGGCGATCGAGCAGCCCGTAGCTGTCGGCCACGTCCTGGGTCGCCCCGAACGCCGAGGTGATCGCCGACGCGTAGCTCTTGATGAAGGTGAGCGCCGCCTCCTCGGTGCCGTCGCGGTCGCCGATGAGCCGGCGCAGCGTGTCGTGCGCGTCGTTCACCGCCGCGTACGGCTTGCGCATGGTGTGGATCTGGTCGAGGAGCTGCGGCTTGGTGTACGTCTTGCCCCCCAGCGACACCTTCGCGCCGGCGGGCATCTTCTCGTTCACCGCCTTCCAGATCGAATCGAGGAACTGCTCCAACGGGACATTGAAGTACTTCGCGAAGCGAGACATGTGCGACTCCTTGGTTTTTCCCCGCGGGATGCGGGGGTTCCGGAACGTGTCCGGATGTGCCTGCCCATGAGCAGGCGGCGGACCAGGAGTGAACTTCGCGAAATTGCTAGGGCGCCGTCGTTGAGGCAGGGAGCGCCTCCCTGCTCGAGCCAGGGAAATTCTCCCTGCCTTGGCCAAGTGCCCGGGATCGCTGGTACGGGGCAGGGAGAATCTCCCTTGTCAAGGTACATTGGCGGACCGACGACGTCCGCGTGCGGACCGACGACGTCCGCCTATGGACCGACGACGTCCGCGTGCGGACCGACGACGTCCGCCCACGGACCGACGACGTCCGCCCACGGACCGACGACG
>JAFEBB010000160.1 GCA_018266075.1 Deltaproteobacteria bacterium
GAGCGCATCAAGGCGCTGCGCGAGAAGCGTTCCCCGCGTGCGCGGGGATGAACCGAGTCATGTGCCCCGGGTCGCCCTCTCGTATGGGCGTTCCCCGCGTGCGCGGGGATGAACCGTGCGAGGACAGCGGCTCGTCGGCGACCGTGCCGCGTTCCCCGCGTGCGCGGGGATGAACCGTCCGAGTCCGTGCTCGGCGCCTCGCAGACATTGCGTTCCCCGCGTGCGCGGGGATGAACCGCTGATCACGCACGACGACATCCGCGCGTTTCTTGCGTTCCCCGCGTGCGCGGGGATGAACCGTCGCCAGCGATGAACTCGTTGGCGGCGCTATTGCGTTCCCCGCGTGCGCGGGGATGAACCGCAGGACGATCGTGTCGACGTGGTTCTCGCCGAGGCGTTCCCCGCGTGCGCGGGGATGAACCGTAATTTGAGAGACGGGATTCCCGGGATTCGCGGCGTTCCCCGCGTGCGCGGGGATGAACCGACCGCGCACCAGGTCTGGGAGGAGAAGCTACGGCGTTCCCCGCGTGCGCGGGGATGAACCGCCATTAGAACCGTCCTCGCCCGGCGCGGCTGCGCGTTCCCCGCGTGCGCGGGGATGAACCGGCAGCGACGCCGGGGCCGTGGACGAACGACGGGCGTTCCCCGCGTGCGCGGGGATGAACCGCATCAGGGGGCCTCGCTGACGACCGTGTCCCCGCGTTCCCCGCGTGCGCGGGGATGAACCGTGATTCGGTAGTTCGGACCCTCGTAGCCCTCGGCGCGTTCCCCGCGTGCGCGGGGATGAACCGAAGCGAAGCTGTTCGACATGTTCCTCGATCCGGCGTTCCCCGCGTGCGCGGGGATGAACCGTACGGCATCGAGCCTGTCCTCGAGCACGAGCCGCGTTCCCCGCGTGCGCGGGGATGAACCGTACGCACCATACGACCCGAACGATCCGAGGGTGCGTTCCCCGCGTGCGCGGGGATGAACCGCCGCCGTCAGTGAAAGTGGACCTTGGTCACTCGCGTTCCCCGCGTGCGCGGGGATGAACCGATTGCGGAGCGCATCAAGGCGCTGCGCGAGAAGCGTTCCCCGCGTGCGCGGGGATGAACCG
>JAFEBB010000161.1 GCA_018266075.1 Deltaproteobacteria bacterium
ACACGTTGCCGTCGCCGCCGTAGGCGAAGCCGGTGCTGGCGGTGGCGGTGAGGGTCGCGGAGCTGATCACCGCGGTGGCCGGCAGGCTCGACAGGTCGAACTTGACGAGCACGTTGCCCGCGGGCGCGCCGCTCCAGGGCGGCACCACCTGCATGCTGCTGTCGGTGCCGTAGTTGGTGTCGGGGCTGGCCTGGGAGACCCAGGTGTCGGCCGAGACGATGATCGCCTTGGTCTCCGGCATCAGGTACGCCACGGTGAGCGTGGCCGCCTTGGCCGGGTTGCCCTCACGCGTGTAGTAGGTGGTGGTGTAGCCCGGCGACGCGAGCATCAGGCTGAGGGTCTTGTCTCCGCCCAGCTCCGTCTGCACCTGCGCCGCCAGCTGCGGCGTGGTGAACGTGCCCACCATGTCGTGGACGGTGCCGTCGTCCCAGAGCCACCAGGAGCCCAGGGGGCTGGCGGTGTTGGCCGTGGGCTGGTTGCTCCAGGTCACGCCGGTCTCCGTCCAGGAGTCGTCGGCGACGAAGGAGCCGTACACGTTGCCGTCGCCGCCGTACGCGAACCCAGTGCTGGCGGTGGCGGTGAGGGTGGCGGAGCTGATCACCGCGCCGGCAGGCAGGCTGGAGAGGTCGAACTTCACGAGCACGTTGCCCGCGGGCGCGCCGCTCCAGGGCGGGACCACCTGCATGCTGCCGTCGGTGCCGTAGTTGGCGCTGGGGCTGGCCTGGGAGACCCAGGTGTCGGCCACCACGTTCAGGGTGGCGGTCTGGGGAACCTCGTAGGTCACGGTGAGGCTGGCCGCCTTGGCGGGGTCGCCCTCGCGCGTGTAGTAGGTGGTGGTGTAGCCCGGCGACGAGAGCATCAGGCTGAGGGTCTTGTCGCCATCGAGCTCGGTCTGCACCTGGCTGGTGAGGGCGGCCGTGGTGGTCGTGCCCACCATGTCGTGGACGGTGCCGTCGTCCCAGATCCACCAGGAGCCGAGGGCGGCGGTGGTGGTGGCGGTGGGCTGGTTGTTCCAGGTCACGCCGGTCTCGGTCCAGGAGTCGTCGGAGACGAAGTAGCTGTACACGTTGCCGTCGCCGCCG
>JAFEBB010000162.1 GCA_018266075.1 Deltaproteobacteria bacterium
ACCTGTCAGCGATGTCCTGACACTGCGGGCGTCAGCGATGTCCTGGTACCGCACCCTCCCGCGGGTGCGGGCTGGAGCGGGTCGGCGCAAACGCTGCCCAACCCGGCCTTCTCCGAGTGAAGGGCTAATTTCTGGCCCCTTGCCTCAGGAGCACCAACCCATTGGACGCTCTCGGGAAAAACTCGAGAACCGCTCACGCCCCGTTCACGAGGGCTAATTTTTAGCCCGGCCTCGGCCAAGAAATTAGCCCGCCCCGAGACCCGGCCAGGACATTCCAGGTGGTTACGGCGTGGCACCGAGCCTGCTCTACCGCGGCTCGTCCGGCAATCACGCTGGACACTCCCGCACGCGACCCAGTGTCGGTGCGGGAAGCCCAAAGGAGACGTGTCATGGCTGCAAGTCGGATGATGTTCAACGGAGTGGATGTGGAGCAGATCCTGTCGGACGCCGAGGTGGGCGTGGAGGCCAACCTCGACAAGTCGAGGACGGTGAAGATCGGCGGGCCGGCGATGAAGAAGCCGGACCTGCTCGCGGAGATCGCCGCGCAGCGGAAGCCGTTCCTCGACGTGCTCGCGGCGCGGAACGAGCTGGAGGCGAAGATCAAGGCGCGGGATGCGGCCCTGCCCGCGGTCCTCGACTTCGTGAAGAAGTACGACGCGGGGATCACCGCGGAGCTGGGCACCGACCCCAACGTGAAGGCGAAGTACGGGTTGCCCAGCAAGAAGGCCAAGCGGGCGCTGACCGCCGAGCAGACGGTGCGCAAGGTGGCCAAGATGCGCGCCACCCGCGAGCTGCGCGGCACGATGGGGAAGCGCGAGAAGGAGAGGGTGGAGGCCACGGGTGACTTCACGGTGAGCGTGGGTCAGACCAGCCAGGCGCCGTCGGCCACGGCGACGCCCGCTCCGGCGCCGGTGGTCCAGCCCGCTCCGGTCGCGAGCAACCCCGCGCCCACGCAGCCCAGCCCGGCGCCCGATCCGGTGCTCCAGAGCGTGCCCGCTCCGACCGGCGGTGATGCCACCGCCATCGCG
>JAFEBB010000163.1 GCA_018266075.1 Deltaproteobacteria bacterium
ATCACATCAGCAAGGCTGCGTAGAAGCCTCGCTCCCGCCGCCGACTTTCAACAGTTCGAGGGACATCGCCCTCCATCGAGCTGGATGCCTTAGGAGACGGAGGGCTCTTCTACGCCCCCAACCTTGGGACGGTGGCCCTCATCGCCGTCCAGGGTTCATTCGCGATTCAATTTGCATGGAACGACGGTGGAGGTGGGTTCGACGCCCAAGGGTCCTACCAAACGAATTGCCCCTGAGCGGAGGCTGTGGCGCGCCTTCCTAGACATCACAAGTGTGTAAGTACCAATCAATCCCCTGCGTCACCCTCGCCCGACTGACTCCCAGCCTCCGGGCGAGCTCGGCCTGGTCCCTGTAGTGCCCAAGCAGCGCCCAGGTTCGCCGATCTGCAGGTTGGTCTTTGAAAACAACGAATATCCGGCGGGCTCGGCGCGCACCCTTCCCTCTTCCTGCGTCGCTGCTCGCTTCGATCTTTCAAAGCGCGCCGGCGCCGGACCGACCTCACCTCCGGCGCCTCGGTTCACCCGAAGCGCCACCACTCGAGCGCGCCGTCGAAGTAGCTGACGCGCTCCATCGCGCGGTGGAAGTTCTTCTTGAAGAAGACCTCGTCGGGCGTTCTGCCTCCGTACGAGCTGTGCGGCCGATCGCGATTGTAGAATGTGACGAACTCGGCGCAGAACCGGTCGACCTGCGTCACACTGGTGAGCAACCACCGGCCAGTGAAGATGGTCTCCTTAAAAGTCCGGAAGAGTCGCTCGATGCGGCCGTTCGTTTGCGGGCGCCCCGGCCGCGTGAACGTGTGATCGATGCCCAGTCGGCACAGCGCGAGCTCGAACTCGATGCCGCGAAACTCCGGGCCGTTATCGGTGAGCACGCGCTCAGGCCTGCCGTGCTGCGCGACCACCTGCTCGATCACGCGGGCGGTGAGGATAAGCCGTTCAAGCGGGCCTTCGACGTCTGATAACCTGCGTTATGGTGAATCCCATCGCCGGTCGCCCTCGCCTCCCCTGCCCATGCTACCC
>JAFEBB010000164.1 GCA_018266075.1 Deltaproteobacteria bacterium
GCAGGTGCAGGTAGACGAAGCTCGAGAGCAGCGAGAGCGGAATCACCGCGGCCACCACGGCGGCGCCGCGCCAGCTCAGCAAGAACACCAGCAGCACCAGCGCCACGAAGATCGCGCCCTCGATGAGGTTGTGAATCACCGTGTGCAGCGTGGTGTCCACGAGGTGCGTGCGGTCGTAGTACGGGACGATCTTCACGTCCTTGGGCAGCACGTCGTTATTGAGGTGGTCGACCGCGGCGTGGACGGCGTCGAGCACCTTCGCGGGCATCTCGCCCTTGCGCATGAGCACGATGCCCTCCACCGCGTCCGGCTCCTCGCGCCCGGGCTGCGAGAGGCTCACCGCGCCGCGCCGGAGCACGTTGCCCACGTCGACCTGCGCCACGTCGCCCACGGTCACCGGCGTGCCGCCGCGGCTGGCGATGACCACGCGCTTGATGTCCTTCTCGTCGCGCAGGTAGCCCAGCCCGCGCACCACGTACTCCTCCTCGCCGTGCTGGATGTAGTTGCCGCCCGCGTTGGCGTTGGAGTTGGAGAGCGCGTCGAAGACCTGGTGCAGCGAGATATTGAAACCTTTCAGTTTCACCGGGTCGACGAGCACCTGGAACTGCTTCTGGTACCCGCCGAAGCTCACCACGTCGGCCACGCCGTCGACCTGGCGGAAGGCGCGCTCCATCACCCAGTCCTGGATGCCGCGCAGCTCCATGGGCGTCTTGGTGGCCGACACCAGCGTGTACCGGTAGATCTCGCCGACCGGCGTGGCGAGCGGCCCCAGGCCCGGCTGCAGACCGTTCGGCAGATCGGCGTTGGGCAGGCGCTCGGTGACGAGCTGGCGCGCGAAGTAGTCGCTGATGCTCTCGTCGAAGGTGAGCGTGATCTGGCTCAGCCCGAACATGCTGATCGAGCGCATGCGCGTGAGGTGCGGCAGCCCGTTGAGCTCCTTTTCGATGGGCAGCGTGACCTGACGCTCGACCTCTTCCGGCGCGTGGCCCGAGAAGAGGGTGATCACCTGCACCTGGG
>JAFEBB010000165.1 GCA_018266075.1 Deltaproteobacteria bacterium
GCAGGTGCAGGTAGACGAAGCTCGAGAGCAGCGAGAGCGGAATCACCGCGGCCACGACGGCGGCGCCGCGCCAGCTCAAGAGGAAGATGAGCAGCACCAGCGTGACGAAGATCGCGCCCTCGATGAGGTTGTGGATCACCGTGTGGAGCGTGGTGTCCACGAGGTGCGTGCGGTCGTAGTACGGGACGATCTTCACGTCTTTGGGCAAGACGTCGCGGTTGAGCGCTTCGACCTTCTCGTGGATCGCGTCGAGCACGCGCGCGGGCGCTTCGCCCTTGCGCATGAGCACGATGCCCTCGACGACATCGAGCCGATCGCCGCGCTCGTCACCCATGCTCACCGAGCCGCGCCGCAGCACGTTGCCCACGCTCACCTGCGCCACGTTGCCCACCGTCACCGGCGTGCCATTGCGCGCGGCCACCACCACGCGGCGCACGTCTTCCGCGCTGCCGAGGTAACCGAGCCCGCGCACGACGTACTCCTCTTCGCCGTGCTGGATGTAGTTGCCGCCCGCGTTGGCGTTGGAGTTCGCGAGCGCGTCGAACACCTGGTGCAACGAGACATTGAAACTTTTTAGTTTCACCGGGTCGACGAGCACCTGGAATTGCTTCTGGTAGCCGCCGAAGCTCACCACGTCGGCCACGCCGTCGAGCTGGCGGAAGGCGCGCTCCATCACCCAGTCTTGAATGGTGCGCAGCTCCATCGGCGTCTTGGTGGGCGACTCGAGCGTGTACCGGTAGATCTCGCCCACCGGCGTCGCGAGTGGCCCAAGCCCGGGCTGAGCGCCCTGCGGCAGATCCGCGTTGGGCAAGCGCTCGGTCACCAGCTGGCGCGCGAAGTAGTCGCTGATGCTCTCGTCGAAGGTGAGCGTGACCTGGCTCAGCCCGAACATGCTGATGGAGCGCATGCGCGTCAGATGCGGGATGCCGTTGAGCTCCTTCTCGATGGGCAGCGTGACCTGCCGCTCGACCTCTTCCGGCGCGTGGCCCGAGAAGAGGGTGATCACCTGCACCTGGG
>JAFEBB010000166.1 GCA_018266075.1 Deltaproteobacteria bacterium
GCACCCCGATCACACGATCAGGGCGGGGGTGACCGCCACCTCCTTTTCAACAGCAGGCGGGACTACGCCGGTCAGTGACGTCTTGAGTAATTGTGCCAATGCGAAAGTACGAAGTCACACTCGAAGGAAAGGGCGTCTTGGTTGTCCTTGATGGAGTTCAGACAACGTGCGGCTTCTTTTCAACTAAGATAGTGCGAGGTAATTCGGAGACGGCTGCTGTCGAGTCGGCAAGGAGGGTAGTACTTGAGGAACTGAAGGACGTCTCGAAGCGACCGCCGGAATCAATTTCGGTAGTGCGGGTTGTCCGCCTCGGTCTGTTTAGTTTGGCCCGAAACAGGCGTGGCTTCACATTCTACCTGTAGTGTGTAGCTGTGATTCCCGTTTATTCGTGCGCGCGTCAAAGGGTGCGTCAAACGTGTGCGTCGTTCACCAATCGGTCTCTGGCAACTGAATAGAAGCAACACGTCGGGCGAGCACGTCGCCGCGCGCCGATGGTCGTCGATGGATGGCACTGCTCTACGCCGCGCGCCGCTCGTACCGATGGTGCAGTCCGAACACCTCGGGCACCGCGACGATCCTGCCGTCGCCAGCGTGAACGGGCCTTCGGAGCGGCGCGGTCTTGTTCAACGACAGGTGTAGTGCCCAAGCGAAGGGACCGCCCTGCCCTTCCGGCCGGAACTCCGCTTTTTCGAACCCCCGAGCCCGCTTCTCGCGCACACGTCGGCCGGAGACCTGCGCGCACGAGCTCAGGGTTTCAAAGAGCGGGCGCCCGACCGACATCCTCTCGGGCGCCGGTCGTCAGCCCAAGCGGTACCAGTTGAGTGCTCCGTCGAAATAGCTCACTCGCCCGAGCGGGCGCCGCTGGCGCTTCTTTGCAAAGTAGATCTCGTCTGGTGTGCGGCCCTGCCAAGCCGAGTGCGGCCGGTCGCGGTTGTAGAAGGTGACGAACTCAGCGCAGAACCGATCGAGCTGCTTCACGCTGGTCAGCATCCAGCGCCCCTGGAAGA